>DVOP01000131.1 GCA_018713465.1 Candidatus Alectryocaccobium stercorigallinarum
TTTAGGTTCCGAAAGTCATGCGTTTTTATATATAAAAAAATGAACAGCATGACTGTTTGCTTTTGATAACATATGATTATATCATAAATATCTGTGTTTTGAGAGCGAAATTTAGTGTTTTAAAAACAATAATTTTACTGGAAAAATTGAATAGATTTTTTACTGATTTCATATATTATATTTTGTCTTGATTTCAATATCCGTATACAGGAATTCCTGCGGCGGATATTGTTTTTTTACGAGTATATTTGCAAGAGCGTAGGCCGCGTTGTATCCTTGCGAGAAGCAGTCCTGCTCGATGACGAAATCGGCGATGTTGTCCTGAAGTGCCTTGGCCGTGCAAGGAGTCATATCGTAAAATATAACGAACGGACGCTTGTTCAGGTTCAGCTTCTGGAAAGCCGTTTCAACTCCGTCCTGTCCTGAGGACGTGATAAGTATCCCGGAAATTCCGGAGCTGTTCAGGAAAGTGGATTCAAGTATCGATTCGAGCTCGGTCATGTTGTCAAATGCGCATTGGACTCCGGCGATCTTTATTGACGGGTAGGCTGCCTTCAGTTCTTCTATGAATCCGTCGACGCGCTGGCTGTATGCGTTATTCGCGAACGAGCCGGTGATTATCAGAATGCTGCCCGTACCGGAAGTGAGCATTCCCATAAGACCGGCGGCGACGCGGCCGCTCTTTTTGTTGTCCATACCGATGAAACAGATACGCTTTGTGCCGACTATGTCGGTATTGAAAGTGACTGTGGGTATGTCAAGCTGGTTTGACAGTTCGTTTAGCCTTGAGCGTATGAGCTCGCTGTCGACAGGCATAAGCGCAAGCCCCTGTATGCCTTTATCGACGAGGTTGTTTATGGCGTTGAGTTGGTCAATCTCGCTTATGGACACGCATTTTTCGATAAGTATCTCTATGCCCCATTGCGCGAGCTCTTCTTTTGCCTGTTCTATTCCTTTGTTTATCTCGCCGGAAAAGACTCTTTCGGATAAGAATGTCACAAAGCCTATACGTATTTTGCGTGAGGCTCTTTTCGGTCTCCTCGGAGGGATATAATTCAATGATTCCGCGATCTCAAAAATGCGTCCGGCAACCTTTGGGTCGACGCGTCCGCGGTTGTGGAGCGCGCGGTCTACGGTGCCGCGTGAAACGCCGGCGAGGTCTGCGATCTGCTGTATGGTTGGCTTCATCTTTTTTCCTCTTAAATAATGTATGCAAATACTTTTGAATAATGCTTTTTGTACAGGCTGAAAAATGGAAGATGTAGGTTAGCATTATTTTTGCTTGTTAAAATGTTATCATAAAAGCGTGCACAGGTCAAGAATAAAGTGTGCATTTTGCGTGCTAAAAATATCGAGCACGCACAAAAGTAGATAAAATAAATCTTGCATATTATCATTATATGTGGTAAACTGCAAACAAAAGCGGAAAAATTTTTTGAGGGCGGAAACGCTGGCTGCAAGCACGCAAAACGCACGCACGCTTTTATAACAACAAAACCTTGCTATCTGAAAGGAAGGAATCGCTATGGAGAAAAAAGTTTTCGGATATCCGGAATTCAGTCCGGAGGGAGAACGTATTCTTTGCACGTATGACAATGAATACAGTGACATGCTTATGGACGTCCGTGTTTACCGCATGGAAGCAGGAAGCAGCAGAAGCTTCTGCTATGACGGTGAGGAGACGGCTGTTCTTCTTCTGTCGGGAGACATCAAATTAGAGTGGGACGGCGGAAGCCAGGAAGTAACGAGAAAAGATGTTTTCACAGAAGGACCGTGGGCGCTTCACGTATGCACAGGAAAGGAGATAAAAGTAACTGCTGTTGCTAAATCTGAGATCCTTGTTCAGCGTACAAAAAATGACACGGAATTCGCGTCTAAGCTTTACAAACCTGAAGACGCACCGTGGGGATACTCATGCGTAGGCAAATTCGGAAATGTTGCTAAACGTCGTGTAAATACTATTTTTGATCACGACATTGCTCCATATTCAAATATGGTACTTGGAGAAGTTTTGAATGACCGCGGAAACTGGTCGGGATATCTTCCGCATCGTCACCCGCAGCCTGAGTGCTACTACTTTATGTTCGATCATCCGGAAGGATTCGGAGCGAGCTTCGTAGGGGATCAGGTATTCAAGAGCACAGACGGAAGCTTTTCAGCTATACCGGGCGGAGCGCTTCACCCGCAGGCTGTAGCTCCGGGATATCAGATGTACACATGCTGGATGATCCGCCATCTTCCGGGAAATCCGTGGCTTCAGACAGACCGCTGCGAAGACGAAAGATATACATGGCTTCACGACGCAGACTTCTAATGATACATAAAAAAAGAACAGATAAATAAATTAAAATCACAGGAGGTTTTTATCATGGCAAAAATTAAAGTAGGTGTTGCCGGATACGGTACTATAGGCCAGCGTCTTGCTGACGGTGTTGCACAGCAGGGAGATATGGAATTAGTTGGAATCGCAGATCTGGCTCCGACACTTTCACTTAGAGCGCTCCATGAAAAAGATATGATCGGCGCTAACGGTGTAAAATACAATCTTTATCTTGTTGACGGCGCTGACAAGGCAGCTTTCGACGCAGCGGGAATCCCTGTAGCAGGCAGCTTTGAAGAGCTTTGCAAAGAAGTTGACGTAATGCTTGATTCTTCACCGGCAGGCGTTGGTGGAAAGAATAAAGAGAAATATTATACAAAATACGGTGTTAAGGCTATATTCCAGGGCGGAGAGAAGAACGACGTTGCAGACGTATTCTTCCATGGCTATGCTAACTATGAGAAAGGCCTCGGCGTTGATTATCTTAAATTGACATCATGCAATACAACAGGTCTTATCCGTACGGTTGACTGCCTCGACAGAGCATACGGAATCGAGAAAGTTGCCATCACTATCATTCGTCGTGTCGCTGACCCGGGCGATTATCACAGAGGACTTACAAACGCTCTTCAGCTTGAGCATGCTCCTACGCACCAGGCAGTTGACCTTATGACGATCATGCCGCACGTTAACGCGACAGGTATCCTTGTTCATACGCCTGTAACACACGGACATATCATCACTGTCCTTGCTACAGCTAAAGACGGCAAGAAGATCACTAAGGAAATGGCTCTTGAAGCATTCCAGAAACATCCGCGTATCCGTGTCGTAACTATCGACGAAGGATTCAAAGGAAACGCTTCTTTCTTCAAATATGCGCGTGACCTCGGAAACAGACGCGGCGATATGTATGAGATCGGTCTTTGGGAAGATTCTATCGTAGAGTCCGGAAACGATATCATGTACGCTATCAACATTCCGCAGGAGTCTGTAACTATTCCTGAGACAATGGACGCTATCCGCGCTTCTATGAAGATGCAGATGACAAGAGAAGAAGGAACAGCTAAGACAAACGAATATCTTGGAATCGGAAAATTTAAAAACCTTAAATAACTTGAAAGCTTAAGAATAAAAAAGTATAATGAGATGGAATTAATTTCCATCTTATTATACGCTCCGGTTATTCAGGCAAGGCTCGTTGCCTTGCCTTTTTTCGTATAAGGAGGAACTCATGCATTTTGGAATAAAAACCATCGACGAATTTGATGTAAAGGGCAAAACAGTGTTTTGCCGTGTTGATATGAACCAGCCTGTAGATAAGGCTACGGATACGCTTAAGAGCATAAACCGTATACAGGCGTGCGCGCCGACTCTTAAAGAGCTCTCAGATAAAGGAGCTAAAGTCGTAGTAATGGCTCATCAGGGAAGCGATATCGAGTATAAAAACTTTTATACAACGAGGCCGCATGCAAAAGTTCTTGAAGAACTTTTGGGACGTCCTGTAAAATTTATAGACGACGTATGCGGACCGGCTGCAAGAGCCGAGATCAAAGCGCTTAAAGACGGCGAGATCCTTGTTCTTGACAACGTGCGTTTTGAAGGTGAGGAGCAGACGTTATTCGAGATGAAGCTGCGCTTAAGCCACGAAGAGCAGGCTAAGACGCATGTGGTACGTACGCTTGCGCCGTTAGGAGATATTTATGTATGCGACGCTTTCGCAGCTGCTCACAGAGACCAGCCTACGCTTTGCGGATTTGAGCAGGTAATGCCGTCGGCAATGGGAAGACTTTTCGAAAAGGAATACCGCGCTGTTTCAAAGGTCATGGAAACGCCTGATCACCCATGCGTATTCATCTTGGGCGGAGCTAAGATATCAGACGCGTTTATGATGATGGAAACGGTTTTGAGCCGCGGTATCGCGGATACGGTCCTTACAGGCGGACTTGTAGCAAATATCCTGCTTGCTGCCGCGGGCGAAGATATAGGCGAGGGAAGCCTTGCGTTTATACGCAAGTCCAACTATGAAGACTGGATAGAGAAGATCAAACCGCTTTATGAAAAATATAAATCACAGATAGTTCTTCCGAAGGATTTAGCATACGTAGAAAACGGAGAGCGTAAAGAAGCCAAAGTCGGCGAGATCCCGGCTAAGGCTGGCCTTGTGGATATAGGACATGAAGCCGTTGAAGAATACAGAAAATATATCCTCGAAGCAAAGACGGTATGCGTAAACGGACCGATGGGTATATTTGAGGAAGCTATTACGGAATACGGAACGAAAGGCGTATGGCTTGCACTTGCCGACTGCGAGGGATATACTCTTATCGGAGGCGGAGACAGCGTAACGGCTACGGAAAAATACGATCTTAAGGATAAGATGTCTTACATCTGCACTGCTGGCGGCGCGCTCATACGTTTCCTGTCAGGAGAAGAGCTTCCGGTAGTTAAAGCTTTAAGACACGGAGCAACGATCGAAGAAAAATAAAGAGGGAAAAATGAAGATAGAATTCGGATATGGAAACGGAGTCCAGACGGTGGACGTTCCGGAAAAAAATCTTATTGATATCCTTGTATCAAACCCGATGGAGCATAAAAGACGCGGAAAAGACGCAGTCGATCATGCGCTTGCGAATCCTATAGGTTCTCCGAAGCTTGGAGAGCTTGTTAATAAAGACCAGAAGATAGTTATAATAACAAGTGATATTTCAAGACCGCTCCCGAGTTATGACGTTGTGCCGTCGGTGCTTGACGAGCTTTACGCCGCGGGCGTTCCGAAAGAGAACATAACTATCGTTTTCGGACTGGGCTCGCACCGCAAACAGACGGAAGAAGAGATGAAACATCTTGTCGGCGAAAGAGCGTACAGCGAAGTTAAATGTATGGACAGCACGCCGGGAGACTGCGTTCATTTGGGAACGACCTCAGGCGGAACGCCTGTAGATATAACGAGAGCCGTTGCCGAGGCGGATTTCAGGATAGCTCTCGGAAACGTTGAGTTCCACTATTTCGCGGGATATTCAGGCGGCGCTAAAGCGCTTATGCCGGGCGTTTCAACGCCGGCCGCTATACAGGCAAACCACAGCAAGATGGTTTCTAAAGACGCCTGTGCAGGCAAGCTTGAGGGCAACCCTATAAGGGAGGATATCGAGGAGGCAGGCAGGATATGTCCGATACACTTTATCGTCAACGCCGTACTCGATGAGCATAAGCATATAGTTTACGCGGTTGCTGGTGATTGTGTTAAAGCCCACAGAGACGCGTGCGCTTATCTTGATAAAATGTACCGCAAAGCGATACCGGAGAAAGCGGATATCGTACTTGTTTCCCAGGGAGGCGCGCCTAAGGACGCTAACCTTTACCAGACCCAGAAAGCGCTCGACAACGCTAAGCACGCCGTTAAAGACGGCGGTACGATAATCGTTATCGGAGCGTGCAACGAAGGACTTGGAAGCAAGAAATTTGAGGACTGGCTTGTAAACGCGCCTACCGCTCATTCGCTGGTTGAAAGGATCGCGAAGGACTTCCAGCTCGGCGGACATAAAGCGGCGGCTATCGCTATGATACTTGAATATGCTAATATCGATCTCGTATCGGAAATGGACGACGATTTTGTAAGAAGCATATTTATGAACCCGCAGCACTCGGCGCAGGAGGCGTTCGATCAGGCAATGGCAAAATACGGTCCGGACGCGAGAGTCCTGGCTATGCCGTTTGGAGGGGCCACACTGCCGATATACACAGGCAAATAAGTTAAAAACCGTAAGTGGTTTTAAATAAATTAATGGCTGAGAATCATTGAAAGGAGTTAAGTAACTATGGATTACGCAAAAGAATCATTGAGACTTCACGGTGAGTGGAAAGGAAAGATCGAGGTTATCTCAACAGTTCCTGTTGCTACGAAAGATGACCTTTCACTGGCGTATACACCCGGTGTTGCACAGCCGTGTCTTGAGATCCAGAAAGACGTAAATAAGAGCTATGATCTTACAAGAAGACATAATATTTGCGCGGTCATCACAGACGGATCGGCTGTTTTAGGTCTTGGAGATATCGGACCGGAAGCAGGTATGCCGGTTATGGAAGGAAAATGTGTCCTTTTCAAATCATTCGGCGGAGTAGACGCATTTCCTCTTTGTGTTAAAACACAGGATGTAGACGAATTCGTAAATGCTGTTTATCTTATTTCGGGATCATTCGGAGGAATCAACCTTGAGGATATATCAGCTCCGAGATGTTTTGAAATAGAAAGAAAGCTTAAAGAAAAATGTGATATCCCGATCTTCCATGACGATCAGCACGGAACAGCAGTTATCACTCTTGCCGGTCTTCTTAACGCTCTTAAAGTAGTAGGAAAGAAGAAAGAAGATGTTAAGATCGTTACATCAGGAGCAGGCGCTGCGGCTATCTCTATCGTTAAGCTTCTTTTAAGCGAAGGCTTCAAAAACGTCGTTATGACAGACCGTAAGGGAGCTATTTACGAGGGACGCGACGGACTTAACTGGATCAAGGAAGAAATGTCAAAAGAGACAAACAGAAATATGGAAAAGGGTTCTCTTGCAGACGTTATCAAGGGTGCGGACGTATTTATCGGCGTTTCAGGCCCCGGAACACTTTCAATAGATATGGTTAAGACGATGAACAAGGACGCTATCATCTTTGCATGCGCTAACCCGACACCGGAGATATTCCCGGACGACGCTAAAGCAGGCGGCGCAGCGGTTATCGCTACAGGAAGAAGCGATTTCCCGAACCAGATCAACAACGTTCTTGCATTCCCGGGAATCTTCAGAGGAACATTTGATGTCAGGGCAAGCGATATCAACGAGGATATGAAGATGGCAGCGGCTCATGCGCTTGCAGATCTTATTTCTGATGATGAGCTTAGCGCTGACTACATCATTCCGAAGGCATTCGACCCGAAGGTTGGACCGGCTGTTGCTAAGGCTGTTGCTGACGCGGCAAGAAAGAGCGGAGTGGCTCGTATCTAAGAAAATAAAACATACATGATTTCTGCGGGAACCGTTTTCACTTGGTCCTCGCGCAGCGGTACTAACATGCATACAAGCGGTGCTTGGTATGCATGAAGTACCGGCGCTGTGGATGTTCCCTCCGAAATATGTATGTTTTTTTATTTATGCGAGTTTAATAAATTAAAATATTTTACTTTTGAAGGATAAAATGTTTATGATCTCGAAACCTCTTTTTCGCGTTCCTTCAAAGTCTTGTAGAAGCACACTATCTGGAATATTCCTGCGGCCCACCATGCGGAGCCGTCCATAAAGAACAGTCCGAAATTCCCGAGGAATATCGGGAAAACGTATGCTACGAACAGCCTTGCGCCGAGCTCGAAAAATCCGGAGAACATAGGCGCGACCGTGTTTCCCAGTCCCTGAAGCGAGTATCTGTAGAGGTTCATCAGATAAGCTCCTATGAGCATGGCGCTCATTATCATAACATACTGGTAAGCGTATTCGAGTGCTAATTCGGCGTTTTCAACGCTTCGGTCGAGGAACATGCCGACTATCGGACGTCCGAAGATGAACATTGCGATAGTTATTGCAGCGCCCACGGCGATAGCAATGATCGTCGCTTTTTTTATGCCCTCGCGGACACGGCCGATCTTTCCTGCGCCGTAATTTTGGCCGATAAATGTTGACGAGGCGAAACCTATCGCTACGGCTGATGTATCAAGTGTTCCGTGAAGTTTGTTGGCTGCCGTGCAGCCTGCCACAAATACGGTTCCTGCCGAATTGATGACGGCCTGGGCCAGTATGCCGCCTATAACAACGATGGTGCTGGAAAGGGCAAGCGGAATACCGAGGCCGCACATTTCTTTTGCCATAGGAATGTCCCAGCGCCAGTCGGATCTTTCCATTTTGAATAACGGCGAGCGTTTTAAGACTATCAAACACAGTATAACTGCTACTGCCTGTCCGGTAAGTGTAGCTGCCGCGGCACCTTCGATCCCCCATTTGAATATCATGACAAAGATCAGGTCGAGCACTACGTTCGTGCCTCCGGCTACAGCCATCGCTATGAGCGGGGTTTTGCCGTCGCCGACAGCGCGGAGGGTTGCGGCGCACATGTTGTAAAAAATAACTATTAGCGTTCCGCCGTAAATTATCGTGAGGTATGAAGTCGCGCCGTCTATTATGTCGGCGGGAGTTCCGAGCGCTGTAAGCAGAGGCCTTGCCAAAATAACAAAGACTATGGTTATTGACGCGCCGAATATGAGACAGAGCCATACGCACATGCCGAATGCGTGACGCATATCTTTTTCTTTTCCGGCCCCGAAGCGCTGGGCTATTAATGAAGAAAATCCCTGCGCGAGAGCCTGTACAGCCCATAGTATCGCCCACACGAGCCAGTCGCACGCGCCGAGGGCGGCGAAAGCGTCGACGCCGACGCCGCGTCCAACGACTATGGCGTCTACTATGCCGTAAAGCTGCTGCCCGATATTTGTAAGCATAAGCGGTACCGCAAGACGAAATATGAGTCTTGCCGGATTTCCGGTCGTCATATTAACAGCGTTGCTCATATCATTTCCCTATCTATTAAACAGATTTAGTATATAGTTTTATAGACAAAATGCGCCTCACTTAAAAAGCGAAGCGCATTAGTGTTTAGATCAACTTTTGCGTATGCTGATTATTCAAGAGTCAGAAGTTCGTTCTTAAGGAATGACTCTTTGCAGCGGAACGCGATCTTTGTAGCCTGTGTTCCGTCATGAACGTCAGGATACGGTTTGATTCCGTTCTGAACGCAGTTGCAGAAGTATTCCATCTCTGTGATGTATGCCTGATGCCAGCGTGAAATGAAGTCCTGATAGCACTCGCGGCATACGCCGTGGCTGCTCATTACTTCAAGGAGAGAATCTGTCGGAACCGCTGAGATACGGAGTGTGCCTCTTGTTCCTACGATCTCTGTCTCAACTGCTGAGCCGTGAGCTGCAGCACGTCCTGCGAAGAAGAACGCCATAGCGTCGTTTTCCATCTGCATAAGTCCGGATACGTTGTCTCCGTCGTCCCAGTCCTTATACTGTTTGAATTCGTAGCATCCGCCGATAGCCCAGAGCTTCTTCGGCTCGGAGCCTGTAAGCCAGCGGATAAGGTCGAAATCATGAATGGACATATCGATGAACTGTCCGCCTGAACGGGGAGCGTATTCCAGGGTTCCCTTGATGATGGAAATAGGATCCTGAGAATAGCAGCGTACAAGTATAACGTCGCCGATATCTCCGTTTTCCATTTTCTTTTTAGCGATCTGATAAGAATGATCGAAACGGCGCATGAAGCCAAGCATGAAGATAAGGTCGGGATGAGCCTTTATTATCTCTTCTGCCTTAAGGCATTTTTCAACTGTTTCAGCAAGAGGCTTCTCGCAGAATACATGTTTTCCTGCGTCCATAGCTAATTTGATCATATCTACATGAGAAGCTGTGTTTGTTATGATAGCAACTGCTTCTACGTTAGGATCTTCGCAGAGATCTTTCGGATTTTCATATACCGCTGAAACGCCGAGCTCTTCGCCGACTTCTTTTGCGCGTGCGATATTAGCGTCAGAAATAGCTACAAGTTCACATTCCGGAACGCGGTTAGCGATATTGCAAGCATGCTCATATCCGAGACGACCTACACCGATTATACCTATTTTAAGTTTCTTCATTTGTTTTTCTCCTTTTCCTGTTTCCCTAATTTTCCCTTTATATTTTTTGTTTTTTTAGAAACCTACATATTTACGAACGTATTCTCTTCCGATACGAGCATAGTCAAGCGGATTGTGCTCGATAGGATCCTGCTCAGCCTCAACAACGAGCCAGCCTTCATAGTTGTATTCATCAAGAAGCTTGAATACTGTCGGGAAGTCTACGCAGCCTGTCGGATCTCCCGGGATAGTGAATACTCCCTCAGGGATCGAACGCAGGAAGCTCTTTCCTTCTGCATAGCATTTTTCCATAGCCGGTTTACGTACGTTTTTAAGATGAACATGTCCGATACGGTCATGATATTTCTTGAGAACCTCTACCGGATCCTCGCCTGAGAAATAAAGATGGCCTGTATCATAAATGATGTTTACATATTTCGGGTCTGTCATCGCAAGCATTCTGTCGATTTCAGCTGTTGTCTGTACTGTTGTGGTCATGTGTACGTGATAAACCATCTTCATGCCGTTGTCTACAGCGATCCTTCCAAGATGGTTAAGACCTTTTGCGAGTACTTCCCATTCATCATCGTTGAGAATGTGTTTGTTCTTAAGAGGAGTATTCCACTGGTGCTGAATTGAAAAACTCTGGTCTGAAGTATTGATCACCTCTGCTCCTGTAGCTTTAAGGAAATAGATGTGATCGAGATAAGCGCGCTCATTCCACCAAAGCGGCTGTTCGTTGAGATATGTGCTTATCCAACCTGTGATAGATTTGAGGTTGCGGCGGTCAAGCTCCTGTTTAAGGATTGCCGGATCCTTCGGGAAATGAGAGCCGATCTCTGTTCCTTCATAACCTGCAAGAGCGATCTCGCTGATCGTCTGCTCGAATGTAGTGTCGGCACCCATCATTTCAGGCATGTCGTCTTCTGTCCAAGCGATTGGCGCAATACCGATTTTAACTTTGTTAGGATCTAACATTGAAGTACCTCCCTTCAAAATAGTGAATGTGGTTTGTTCTTGTGTATAAGTTTACCTAAAAACAAAACAGATTACATCTAAATTCTTGCTTTTTCATTGAAAGAATAAAAAAATTATTTTATGATAATAGAAAATTGAATTTATAATATATAGAGAAAGTTGACTTTTTGTATATTTTGCATATATGTATAAGAGGTAAATTATGGGAAATGTCAATCAGTTAAATGTACAATGTTTTGTCAAAAAGAATTACGAAGCGGTTTTTTCAGGCGATAATAATCCGAAATTGCTTTATGTGAGCAGGGTTTACCCGGACGCGAGCGTTTATCCAAGGATAATGCACGCCCATGCGGATTTTATAGAAATTATCCTTATAGTAAGCGGAACGAGCGAATATCTTATACATAATAAAAAATATGAAGTGCACCCGGGGGATCTTCTTATATACAATTCAGGTGTTGTCCATGATGAAATATCGGGGCCAAACAATAAAGTAGGAAGCTATTGTGTCGCGATAGGAGGCCTGAAAATGCCCGATCTGCGCGACAATGCGCTCATACCTGACGGAAAGGGCTTTATTTTCCCGGCGGGCGAGGCTTTTGACGAGCTTCACGCGCTGATGAAAATGATGTACATAAATCTTTCTTCGGGAGGCGCTTATGCTGAGGAATATTGCCACAGCCTTATGCATGCCCTGCTGATAAAAGCGCTCATTGTTACCGGAAGCAAAGTCATACCGACGGATAAAGCAGAAGACGACCCCGAGATCTTGGGGCACAGGATAAAGGATTTTATCGACAGGCACTATATGGAACCGATAACCTTGCAGGATATCGGCGGCGCTTTGAACGTAAGCACTTATTATCTCGCGCATGTATTTAAGGAAATGAGCGGATATTCGCCTGTCCAGTATCTTTTAAGACGGCGCATAGGCGAGGCGCAGACGCTGCTTGCTACTACTGATTATTCGATACTGCGCATTTCGGAAATGGTAGGATATGAGACCCAGAGCTATTTCAGCCTGCAGTTTACGAAGCATGTCGGAATGTCTCCGAACCAGTACAGGCAGAAATATATCGTGAGCAGGAAGTAGGGAGAATAAAATAGCAAGAATTTCAATTGTAAAAGTAATTTATAAGTGACATAATGCATAATCATAAAAAGCAACCTGAAAACTGTATTTGTATATGCGGAGGGAAGACTATGGAAGCAACGATCAATACATCAAAACCGCGTTTTTTTTCGCAAGATAAAAATTTCAGGAAAAGGCTTTTTGTTTTGCTCATTACAATTACATTGCAGAATGTCATTGCATACAGCGTAAACATGGCCGACAATATCATGCTCGGCGCATACAGCCAGGAGGCGCTTTCCGGGGCCGCGACGGTAAACCAGATATTTTTCGTCATACAGCAGCTGGCAATGGCGATAGGCGACGCAGTCGTTATGATAGGCTCGCAGTATTGGGGAAAACAGGAGCTTTCTCCGATAAGAAAAATAGCCGGTATTGCGCTTAAGACTACGGCCATATGCTGCGTGATAGTTTTTATAGCATGCACCTTTTTCCCGGAGCCCATCTTAAGGATATTTACATCTGACGAAGCTATACTTGCAGAGGGCTTGGATTATATAGAAATAGTAAAATACAGCTTTTTATTCTTTATGTTCTCCAATTGCCTTATGTGCGCGCTGCGTACTGTAGAGGTAGTAAAGATAGCGTTCCAGATATCTATAGTAGCGCTCGTTGTAAACGCGGGGATCAACTGGGTACTTATTTTCGGACATTTCGGATTTCCGGAGATGGGCGTTCGCGGCGCGGCTGTCGGAACAGTTGTAGCGAGGATAGTCGAATTTATAATTGCTTTAGTGTATGTACTAAAAAAAGACAAAGTATTAAAACTGTTTTCGGAAAATCCGTTTAAAAGGGACAAAGGGCTGAGCCGCGATTACAGAAAAGCGGCGGCCGTAATGATAACTACTGAAATGTGCTGGGCGGTAGCAACGCCTTTCCAGACGGCTATACTTGGAAGCATGACCGCTGACGCGATAGCGGCTAACTCCATTGCGACAACGTTCTACAATTTCCTTAAAGTCGTCATAAGAGCCGGAGCTTCGGCCGGGTCGGTACTTATAGGTTCGGCTATCGGAGAAGGCAAGCTGGAAGAGGTCAAGGCGAGAGGAAGGACGCTTTCAGTCATATACATAATTCTTGGAGTAATATTAGGATTCCTTCTGTTCATATTAAGAGGGCCGCTCCTTTCGATGTATGTGCTTACGCCTGAAGCTTATGCCATCACCGATCAGATGATAGTTTTGTACAGCTTTATAATGGTCGCTATGTCATATCAGATGCCTGTAACTACCGGTGTCATACGTGCCGGAGGAGATACGAGATTCCATATGCTCACAGGCATAATCGGAACATGGTGCCTTGCTATACCGCTTGGCGCGCTGGCGGCGTTTGTATGGCATTTGCCGGTAATATTCGTAGTGCTCTGCGCACAGTCCGACCAGATAGCAAAGTGCCTGCCGGTATTTATCAAATTCAGGAAGTATAACTGGATAAAGAAGCTGACGAGATAAAATATGATATAAAGACAAAAAAGGCTG
>DVOP01000132.1 GCA_018713465.1 Candidatus Alectryocaccobium stercorigallinarum
TTGAAGCTCTGTTTCCTCTTTTGTAGGCATGAGGTTGAGCATAAGTATCTCAAGCGGACGTATGTCCTGATGATGAGCTCTTTCCTCGTCCATTACAAATATATTTTCATGTTCAAGGATCTCTTTTGCCGGCAGATCCTTTTGTACTTTTATCGGCATATTTCCTCCCTACTGCGCCATTTCGATAAATTCTTCTTCCGATATGACCGGTATTCCTAATTCTCTCGCTTTTTTATTTTTGGACGAACCGGACGACGTGTCATTATTTATAAGATAATCTGTTTTCGCGGAAACGCTTCCCGTAACTTTTCCGCCCGAATTCTGGATAAACGCTTTAAGCTCGTCTCTGTTTGTATAATGATTCAGGCTCCCTGTGATCACAAACGTCTTTCCCGCGATATTATCCTTTAATTCCTTTTCAGGCGCCTTCTCAATATTAACGATATCCAAGACTTTTTTAAAGTTCTCAGAATTTTCCGGCTCATTCCACCAGTTTACATAAGCGTTCGCCATTACCTCGCCTATGCCGTCTATTTCACACAATTCCTGCGACGAAGCATTCATCATTTTTTGAATATCAAAGTCGAAGTGCTCCGCGATAAGCTTCGCGCCCGCTCCTCCGATACCGGGTATCCCAAACGCATAAAGCAGCCTGTCCGCCGTAGTATTTTTCGCTTTTTCGGCCGCTGCTATAAGATTGTTGTACGACTTCTCGCCAAATCCGTCCATCGCAGTTATCTCGTCTTTATGCTCCTGCATATTGAACAGATCGGCATATGAATGTATAAAACCATGTGCGATAAACTTTTCAAGCGTAGATTCCGAAAGTCCTTCTATGTCCATCGCGTCCCTGCTTACAAAATGCTCAAACGCCTTGATTGCTTTAGCGGGACATTTCGGATTTTCGCATACAAGCGTCTGAACGTCGCCGCTGCCCTCGATATGCGTGCTTCCTCCGCACGCCGGACATTTATCAGGTATTTCAAGCGAATCGCTTCGCGTAAGGTTGTCCGCTACCTGAGGGATTATCATATTGGCCTTATAAACCGTTATCTCATCTCCTATTCCAAGCTGAAGTTCCTTTAATATGCTCACATTATGCAGGCTTGCCCTTGAAACAGTCGTTCCCTCAAGCTCTACCGGCTCGAAAACGGCTATCGGATTGATAAGGCCTGTTCTTGACGGGCTCCATTCGACCTCTAAAAGATGAGTCGGTCTTATTTCGTCCGCCCACTTAAAAGCAATGGAATTCCTCGGCGCTTTTGCAGTGCGTCCGAGCGACTCTCCGTATGCTATATCGTCATAAAGAGCGACAAGCCCGTCTGACGGAAACTCGTTCGTCTTGACCTTTTCCGAAAAATAATCCATAGCGGCGTCGAGATCTTCCGCCATTACCACCTTATATTCCACAACGTCGAACCCGAGTGTTTTTAGCCACTCGAATTCGTTTTTATGCGAATTTTTAAAATCGACCCCGTCGGCTCTCACAAGCGAGAATATCTTTATGCGCACATTTCTCGAAGCCGCGATACGGCTGTCCAGCTGGCGCACCGAGCCGCTGCAGAGATTCCTCGGATTTTTATACTTTGCCTCAGTCTCCGGCATTTCCTCGTTTATCGCCTCAAAATCGGCATATGTTATATAAGCCTCTCCTCGTATTACAAGTTCATTCTTAAACGGTATGCGCACCGGCAGTCCTTTGAACACTTTCGCGTTGTTCGTTACTACCTCGCCTTTTACGCCGTTTCCTCTTGTAACGGCTTTTTCCAGTTCTCCGTTTTTATATGTAAGCACTATTGTAAGGCCGTCCATTTTCCATGAAAGGATAGTCTTGTTTTCCGCAATGAAGCTTCTGAGTTCTTCTATTTCCTTTGTCTTATCGAGCGAAAGCATAGGCTGCTCGTGCACGGATTCCGGAAGGCTTTTGACCGCTTCATAGCCGACGTTCCTTGTCGGAGAATCCGACATATATATGCCGCTTTCCTCCTCCAGCTTTACCAGTTCGTCGTACAGCCGGTCATATGTGAAATTATCCATTATTTCCCTGTCTTCGGCATAATAAGCCTTAGACGCCGCGTTCAGCTGTTCTATCAGCTCTTTTATCCTGTTTTCCGCACTGATGTTTTTTCCCATATCTTAGGCTCTGACTTTCTGATCTTTCATTTAACGGACATTGGATCTTTTAGTACCCGCTGTCCTTTTTTTCAAACCGTCAAGTTCTGACGGCGTAAACTCTCTTATGCTTCCTGACGGCAAACTGCCAAGTTTTATATTTTCTATCCGGATACGCTTCAACGACACTACTCTTAGGCCTGTGTTCTTACACATACGTCTTATCTGGCGGTTTATGCCCTGTGTCAATACTATATGAAATTCCCTCTGTCCGCTTTGCCACACCCTGCACGGCAAAGTGCGTCTGTTTATTTCCTTTAAATAAACTCCCCCGCTCAGAGCTTTAATATTATCTGCGCCGAGCGCCTGGGCCGTTTCAACGACATATTCCTTTTCGTGCCCGTTGCTTCCCGTCATAAGCGCGTCTATAAGGTTGCCGTCGTCCGTTAAAATAAGCAGACCTTCCGAATCTTTATCCAGTCTGCCCGCATATGTTACTCTTTTCTCAAGTTGGAGATAATTGCCGAGATTATCCTTTTCGCGTTTCTCAAAAGTGCAGACTATCCCTCTTGGCTTATTAAACACAAGATATGTCTTTTGCAAAAGAGGCTTTACCGTCTGTCCATTAACTTTGACTTCGTCGCCGTCTGATATCTGCATTCCAAACGAGGCGGCTGCGCCGTTGACCTCTACGCGCCCTTCCCCGATCAGTATGTCAGCCTCTCTTCTTGAACAGACTCCGCACTCGCTTAAATATTTGTTTATCCTCATGACTGCCCTGAAACCGAATCAATATATTCGGCAAGCGCCGGGTCTGAAGCAAGCGCCGCCTCGTATTCGCTCTGAATCGTATTTATAAGCACCGCAACATCTACTCTGCCCAAAAGCGAGCTCATATACTCCGCTTTTGCCTCCTGCGTCTGGTCTGACGCTACGCACATGCTTCCGTCGCTTTTGGTTATAATATAAAACTGCGTCAATGCCGGAACAGCGGTAGCATACCCCGGGTATGTGTAATCATATACGGCAAAAGCGACATATGATCCGTTTGTATCTCCCGGATATGAATAAACCTCTAAATTATTATAGCTTTCCGCAAAGCTGCCCTGTATGATCGCCGCCCTGTCTTCGTCCGTTATGCTTTCCATGACTGCGGCCGCCGCTTCAGCGTCCTTTGCCGCAAGCGCGTTAAGATAAGACGAAACGACATTGACAACGCTCTCTGATGCAGGCGCAAGCGAAGCATCTGCATCCTGTTCGTCTGTACTCGTTTCATCTGTGCTCTCCTGTGCGGAGGCATCATTTTCAATACTGCTGTTTTCCAAAGAATCTGACTGGGAGTCTTCATCTGAAGCTTCTACATCCGCTTCATTCGGATTATCCTGCTCAGCTTCGTCTCCATCTGAATTTACCGTGCTGACCTGCTGAGAATTATTTTCAGCACTGTCTCCGCCCGAAAAAGCCCTTACCGCCAAAACGACTATTACGACAGCCAGCGCAATACCTCCGAACAGCATGATATATCTTAAATTGTCCGATATCCATTCACGCACCGGATTTTCCGGCTTTTTTACTGGTCTTTTTCTTTTGTTCCCGTCCAATTTATCTTTCCTCTTATTTCCATATGACAAAATAGCCGGATCAACTCCGGCTGTGTGGATCTGTTTAAAAAATCAAGCACGCCTGGAGGGAATCGAACCCCCGACACACGGTACCGGAAACCGTTGCTCTATCCCCTGAGCTACAGACGCTTTTTACTGTATCAAGACCCGCCAAAGCGGGTCCTGAAGCCTTTTTCTATCTGCAAAATCATATCATAGAAGCTCACGAATTGTCAATGACAAGCCGCCTGCGCGCCCTGCTGTAGCGGTACACGGAATTCGATAAAATATCTTTCTTTTTCAGCTCTGTCCGGTTTATATTCTTGACTGTTTCACGCAGGCTTGACGTATCCAGATTTTCATCGCACGGAAGTATAAGACACTCGTGAACGCTCGACGGCAGTATATAAAAATCGCTTTTAAGGCTGCTTCCTATCCTGTCTAAAAATCCCGGGTATGCTATGCACACCGCTCCCATATATTTTTTCTCGTTTGAAATAATATACACCCGTCTTTCTTCCGTTTCGGGCGCGACTCCGAGT
>DVOP01000133.1 GCA_018713465.1 Candidatus Alectryocaccobium stercorigallinarum
GGTACTGATTGCAGCGGAACATCCGCTGCCATTAAATTAGAAGATTTTATTTTAAATTGTTTTTTCTTGACTTTCTTTAATAGTTAGTCTTTTATTTTTCTTTCGATGGTTTCATTATATAAAAGGCAAATGATCGTCTGTAATCTTCACTTTACATGTATATTTTTTATTTGCAAATGGCGAATATAATTGCGCCTCCCCTTTAAAACAATGGCAAAGCGCAAAAAATCATGCTACTATTTACATTATGGAAAAAGATGAAGAAAAGCTTTTAGGCAGGCGGTTTATCGAACTTGCCGAAGCGTCAGAAACCCAAAACAGATATACATATACAGACTTTTTAGGATTAGCCGAATTAGATGTGTTTCACAGGACATTGCGCGAAATACATCACATTCCGTATGCGCTTTTCGGCGGTCATGAACTGTGCGAAAGACAGATGGTGCGGTTCGGCAGCTCTGAAATTCTTGGATATGAGGAGGATTTTCCTATATCATGTCTTAAAATTTCAGCCTCTGCCCCGAAATTCGCGGAAACCCTTACGCACAGAGATTATCTCGGCGCTCTTATAAACTTGGGCATAGACCGAAAAGTCCTCGGCGATATTTTCGTATCTGAAAAATGCGCCTTCCTTTTCTGCGAAGACTCGATAGCAGATTTTATATGTGACGAACTGACACGCGTCAGACATACCGAAGTTTCCGCCGCGCGCGCTGAGCAGATACCCGAGTCCGCTATACCCGCTCTTACAGAACGCAGTGTCCAGATATCTTCTGAAAGGATCGACGCGCTTATTGCCGCCGTCCTGAAGCTTTCACGAAACAGCAGCCAGGAGCTTTTAAGATCCGGCCGTGTTTTCATAGACGGACGCCTGTGCGAAAACAGCAGCAAAGCTCCCGCTCCCGGCTGTATAATTTCCGTGCGCGGACACGGCCGTTTTATATACGACGGCTTGGAACGCACAACAAAAAAAGGAAGGCTTTCAGTAAAGATAAGGGAATATAAATAAACGCTAAAAACCAATATAAATCACAATCTCCTGAAACCTTTTTGCCCTTTCCTGCAATATGATAGATGAAAAGCGATCGCTTAAAACTTATAAGGAGGTTTTGAAATTGAAGATTAATATTTCAGATATGTTTGATCATATGCAGGATCTCGCGCCCGATATAAATATCTCCGAGACAAATAAATTCGACGCGGCGTCTAAACGTATAAAAGAACAGACATTTAAAAAAATACATGATAAAAATGCAGACATACCAAGAACCCGCTGACTTAAGAAACCGGCGCTTGCAGCTATCCTGATCGCGGCTGCTCTGGCGCTGTGCGGCTCAGCCTATGCATACGTCAAATGGAGCGGCTTTGCACTCTCGGAAGATTTAAGCAACGCCGAAAAACAATCCATAGAAAAAGAGGCTTCCAAAACATCTTACGCTGAGGTAGATGACGAAGGAAATGTCACATACTTTGACGAAAACGGTGAAGTTTTAATGACGCTCACAGCCGAAGAGGAAGAAGAATATCTTAAAAATCTTGCCGAAGAAGAAGCTAAGGCCGTTCAGGAAAGCACGGACAAGGTCGATATCGGCACGTTCGAATTAGTTCCAAACGGTATTACAGAGCTTCCGACAGACGAAACAGGTTCGTTTGACGATTTTATGATGGGCAACGGCAACGCAGTTATATTTTATCCTGAAAACGCAGACGGGTTTGAGCTTTCAAAAGGCGATAATGTAATGTTGAATTTTAAGACCGATGAACCTATCTATATAGAATTCGGATATATACTCGACAACACCGCCCATGAGCTTGCTACTTTGATGGACGCAAACTTCTCCGCAGGCGCGGAAATACCCGAAGACGGCACTTACTGCTTCTATATTATAAACTATAGCTCGGCAGTTGAAGAATTTACCGACGGAAATATCACTTTAAATTAATATCGCAACCAAACCATAAAACTAACGGCTGCTTGCTCTTTACACCCGGTAAAGAACAGACAAGCCGTTTTCTTCTTAAAAAATATACGATTATTCTTTTTCAAGCTTTGACGCAATGCTGAAGATCGAAACTCCGTAGCATGCCGCAAGACAGTCAACAATATTGAAAGAATCCTGCGTAACCTGAAGATAAATAAGTGAAACAAGTCCGAGAACCGCAAACAGCAGTCCTGTTACCTTAGCTACGCCCGTGCTTCCTTTTACACAGCCGGCTCCGCAGATAAACGCAAGAAGCGCAACCGCATATGCCAGAGCGACAACAAGCATTTCCTGGCTTTCATGTCCCGGAAGCGTCCCCTGTACGATACCGAATACGGCAAGAGTTCCGACTATAGCATACACAACAGCGAATACTATCATTATAACGCCGGATACTTTTAAAGCTGATCTGTTTGAATTTTTCCGAGAAAATTTTTTCTTTTAAGTATTTCCTTTTAATATGTCTCATTTTCTGATACTATGTTACTAAACTTAAAATAACGAAAACTGTACATCGGTCCGCACCGGCATTTATATGGATACTATGCCGGAACGACGTCTATGAAGAAAGGAGTTTTATATGCTGTACAATCCTTCTTCCGAATTCAGGTTTACCGAATTTGACTACTATCTTTTTGGCGAGGGCACCCATTACGACATTTATAAAAAATTAGGCGCTCATCTCTGTTCCGAAAACGGCCAGAACGGAACGCTTTTCTCCGTATGGGCTCCCGGCGCGAAAAAGGTCACCGTCACATGCGACAACAACTACTGGGATACCGAAAGCTGCCCAATGCAGCCTACGCCGTACGGCGTATGGGAACTTTTTATTCCCGACGTATATCCCGGCTGTAAATATAAGTTCGCTGTAACCGGCGCTGACGGCGTTATGCGCCGCAAGGCCGATCCGTACGCGTTCAGCTCAGAGCTGCGTCCTAACACGGCTTCAGTCGTTACCGGCCCGTCGGGACACAACTGGGAGGACGGCGAGTATATGTCTTCTTTAAACCAAAACACGCTCGAGCGTCCGATCGCCATTTATGAAGTACATCTCGGCTCGTGGAAAAAGGACTACCGCCTGAACGAGGACGGCTTCCTGAATTACCGCGCGCTTGCGGACCAGCTTGCCGAATACGTAAACTATATGGGCTTTACGCATGTCGAGCTTATCGGTATTTCCGAACACCCGCTCGACGCTTCGTGGGGCTATCAGGTAACCGGATTTTATTCGCCGACATGCAGATACGGCTCTCCCGACGACTTCAGATATCTTGTGGATACGCTTCACAAGCACAATATCGGCGTTATACTTGACTGGGTACCGGCGCATTTTCCGAAAGACGATTTCGGCCTTGAGAACTTTGACGGAACGCCTCTGTATGAATACGGCGATTCACTGCGCGCGGAATACCCCGAATGGGGAACAAACGCGTTCGACCATGGCAAGAATCAGGTGCAGTGCTTCCTTATATCAAACGCGCTGTATTGGATAAACGAATTCCATATCGACGCTTTAAGGGTAGACGCTGTAGCTTCTATGCTGTATAATAGCTTCGCCCGCAGCGAATGGCGCCCTAACAGATACGGCGGAGCCGACAATCTCGAGGGAATAGCTTTCCTGCAAAAGCTCAACAAGGTCATAAAAAAAGAAACAAACGCTGTAATGTTCGCGGAAGATTCTTCGATAATGGAGGGCATAACCTCCGAGAAGAAGGGCGTAGCCCTCGGCTTCACATACAAATGGAATCTCGGCTGGATGCATGACACGCTTGAATACATCGAAAAGGATCCGATATACAGGTACTGGCACCACTACCAGATAACGCACAGCGCCGACTATATCTTCGATGAAAATTATGTCCTTGTCCTGTCGCACGACGAGGTCGTCCATCTTAAGCATTCTATGGCCGAAAAAGCGCCCGGAAACTTTATGGACAAGCTCGGCATTTTAAAAACGCTGTACACGTATATGATGACGTTCCCCGGCAAAAAGCTGCTCTTTATGGGACAGGAATTTGCGGAAGACCGGGAATGGTCCGAGGAGCGCGAGATAAACTGGTCTCTCGCAAGCGTTGATAACCACCGCGACGTAATGTTGAGCTTAAGGTCGCTGCTGCATATATACAACAGCTATCCGGTGCTTCATTCCGACGCGGGAAATCCGGTCACGTTCGAATGGGTAAACAACCACGATACGTACAGGAGCACGTTCAGCTACATACGCCGCAATCCGTGGAACTACAATTCCGCGCTGCTTGTTATCCTTAATTTCGCTCCGGCGTTTTACTCGGATTACAACTGCGGAGTCCCGGTGCCCGGATATTATAAGCGCATATTCAGCACGTATGACTATCTGCAGTATAAAGACGGCGCGGACGCAGCGGAAAAGGACATCGTTCCGATAACCGCCGAAAAAGAGGCTTGCGACGGCTATGATTACAGGATAACTTATAATATGCGTCCATACGAATCGGTCATCTTTGAATTTCCGATAAACGACAACTAAGAGGGGGGAAAGAGGCGTTTTGCCTCTGCACATGACATGTCAAAAGAAAATAAAAGAAACTCGTTTTCAGGTTCGATAGGTTTTGTCTTAGCCGCTGCGGGAAGCGCGGTAGGTCTCGGCAATATATGGAGATTTCCTTATCTTGCCGCTAAAGACGGAGGCGGATTATTCATCGTTATTTACGTTGTGTTGGCTCTTACGTTCGGCTTCACTCTTCTTACAACCGAGATAGCGATAGGCCGCAAGACCAAGATGAGCCCGCTTTCAGCTTATAAGTCCCTGAACAAAAGAAGCGGATTTATCGGCATTGTATCGTTTATCATTCCTATGATAATCCTGCCGTACTACTGCGCTATCGGAGGCTGGGTGCTCAAATATTTCACCGGCTTTATCACCGGCCAGGGTCCCGCAATGGCAAACGAAGCATATTTCAATAACTTTATTTCGGGAACAGCGCAGCCGATAATATTTACTCTGATATACCTCGGTTTGACCGCGTTCATTATTTTCAGGGGCGTTCAGAAGGGTATCGAATCTATTTCGAGATTCATTATGCCTATCCTGCTCGTGCTGATAATCATAATAGCGATATTCTCACTTACGCTTACATATACCGACGCTAACGGCGTAACAAGGACAGGTCTTGACGGATTCAGGATACTCGTCGTACCCGACGTGGAAAATATGACTGCAAGCTCGTTCTTTACGACGCTGACAGACGCGATGGGGCAGCTTTTCTACAGCTTAAGCGTCGCGATGGGTATTATGATAACATACGGCTCGTATGTTAAAGACGATGTAAACCTGGGAAAATCCGTAAACCAGATAGAGATCTTCGATACCGCGGTAGCTATACTTGCCGGCGTTATGATAATCCCGGCTGTATACACGTTCATGGGCACCGAGGGAATGACGGCTTCAGGCCCCGGACTTATGTTTATTTCGCTCCCGATGGTATTCGCCGCAATGGGGCCGATAGGAAACGTTATTGGAACGCTGTTCTTCGCGATGGTATTCTTCGCAGCCCTTACGAGCTCTATCTCGATACTTGAAGCTATCGTTTCATGCTTTATGGACGAATTCAAAATCACAAGAAAGAAAGCCGTCGCCGTTGAAACAACTATCGCGGGCGTTATCGCCGTCATCGTATGTCTCGGCTATAACCTGCTCTATTTCAACGCAACGCTTCCGAACGGAGCAAGCGCGCAGCTTCTTGACATATTCGATTATATAAGCAACAACGCGCTTATGCCTATCGTGGCTATCGCTTCGTGCATACTCGTAGGCTGGATACTTTCGCCAAAGACTATCATTGCCGAAGTGGAAAAGACCGGCTGCGTAATGAGCCGAAAGAGACTGTACACCGTAATGGTCAAATTTATCGCTCCCGCGCTGCTTATCTTATTGTTCCTGAAGTCACTCGGAATAATTATGATTTAATACGAAGACGTCATACCTTACCGCTTTTCCGGCAAGGCTGTAGCTCGGACGTCTGTCCGCAAGATACGCTCCTTTGGCCGGACGCTTTACGACTATTTTACGAGGCTGCGCCGCAAGCGCGACCTCAAATAATTCGATCTCATTTTCACACGGCGTTTCCAGCTGCTGCAGCAGCTGGAATTTCTTTTTTATAAGCGCGCTTTTTTTCCGTTTTGGAAACATGGGGTCGAGATAAATAACGTCCGGCGCTTTATTTAACGCTTTCAAAGCTTCGATACTGTCCGTGCCTGCAAGCTCCATTCTGCCGGCGGCGTCTTTAAGCTCCGGACATTCCTTTGCCCGATTCAGGGCGTCCTCAAGGAGCGCGGCGATAACGGGATTTTTTTCATAGAGCTTCACTGAAAAGCCTGCCGCCGCTAAAAGAAGCGAATCCTGTCCGAAGCCCGCCGTAGCGTCTATGGCCGTAAGCGCATGATCCGTTTTTTTAATCTTCGCTGCGCGCACCAAAAGCTCCGTATCCAGGACTCCTTTTTTAAGCCGCGGCGCCATTTCCACAAGATCGGCGCGAAGCTTTACGATATTGTCCGTAAGATAAAGCCCGTCCTTATCATGTTTAAGCTCAAGTGATGTGCTTTTCAGTATATCGTTCAGATCCATATGTTCTCCTAATTCTTCCTGCGCGCATATTTGGACAAATACACGGATATGTGCCGACAGTCTTTTTTATTTTATGCCCGGTGATATAATCATACTCGTAACGATCCCACAGCATAATAAAAAAAACGAGGTCATACTATGAGCAGGATTGGTTTAGTCGCTGAGGGCGGCGGCATGAAATGCGCCTATTCAGCAGGCATAATGGATAAATTTCTCGATTACGGTATTAAATTCGACTATTGTATCGGCGTTTCGGCAGGTTCGGCAAACTTAGCCTCTCTTATGGCGGGGCAGCGCGAACGTAATCTGCATTTTTACGTAGACCATGTCAAGGATCCGGATTATTTCGGCGTACGCCCGTTCTTAAAGACCGGAAACCTGTTCAATCTTCAGTATATATACGGAACTTTGACGAACGAAGACGGAGCTGAAGCGCTTGATTTCGATAAAATTCTTGAAAATCCGTGCGAATATGAACTCGCCGCGACAAACGCGCTTACCGGAAAGCCTGAATATTTCAACAAAAACCAGATGATAAAAAACAACTATATACATATAATGGCTTCAAGCGCTATTCCCGCCGTAAGCAAACCGGTGCTTATCAACCAAGTTCCGTATTTTGACGGCGGCGTAAGCGACGCTATCCCCGCGCGCCGCGCGCTCGACAATGGCTGCGATAAGCTCGTATTCGTCCTGTCCAAGTCAAGGCACTATAAAAAGAAGCCGCAGGGCATGAAATTCATATATTCACTGCTCTGCCATAAATATCCGGCGATAATAAAGGACCTGAACAACCGCCATATAATGTATACGGCGGCCCAGAAGCTTATGTTCGAGCTGGAAAAGCAAGGCAAAGCGTTTATCTTCAGCCTTGAAACCGGCCTTAAGATAAGCACCTACGCTATGGACCCCGTGCTTAACCGAAAGCTCTACGACAACGGGCTTTCCGACTTCGAGGCAAAAAAAGAAGCCTTTTTCAAATTTATGGAAAAATAATTTTTAAAGAAGACTGCCTTACATAGACAGCCTTCTTTTTATTTCTGAAAAAATAAATTTCCCCTTTATGATAAAAACGAGCAGAAACGCCGCGGCGCAAACGCCCAGGCAAATATACCATGCCTCCGGCTCTCCTATTTTAATGAACAATACGATAACGCCCGATACCGCGCTTATAAAAACGCCCCATATAAAAAACACCATTGAATACCCGTCTTTATCGGCAAGAGTAAAGCAAAAGTCGAGAACGACCATTCCCGTCAGTATGACCGGTATTATAAAAAACACATTTGGAAACCATATCGACGTCAGCCCAAGCAGCACGCAAACCGCAACCGCGCATTCGGTCACTATCTCGGGCACCGGCCTGTAGCGTCTCAGTATACTTCTTGCTACTATTTCAGCTACGACAGCCCACAGAACAAAAAGCGGCCACCACCGTATCTGCGGCAGCGGATTTATCACCGTGTCTACGATAAACGAGGCGACACACGCGAGCAGTACGATGATAAGCTGTACTTTATACAGCTTCGACGCTTTTTTCAGCTCGCTTTGCTCGGGCCAGTATCCCGCTTCGTCCTCTCCCGTAAGCTTCGTCTTGCAGAGCGGACATTCCTTTAAATTTCCGCCTATTTCTATATTGCACTTACCGCATTTTTTCATCTTACTACCTCTGTGGCATACAGTTTTACCGGTATCCCTTTTTCCGATAATATGTTTATAAACTTCCTTATTATCTTCGGGTCTGAATATGGATAAGCTATCCCGAGCGTCAGCACATCTTTAAAGCTGCACAAAACGACGAACGGATTCTCCGAACTGCAGTATCCTGTAAAATGGCTGATATAATCTCCTATCTCATTTGGAAACCTTACGACTCCTATATTCGACAGTACCGCCGAAACGCGCTTTTCATTCTGCTTCGCGAAGAAATTAAGTCCCGGCTCTTTGAGCGCGAGCGGAACCGCCCTTATCGCCCACTGGTTCTGAAAGCCCTGGAAATAATTCATCTGGTCCTTTACCCTTTCAGGATCCAGCTCTTCGGTAAGCTTTTTTTGATATTCAACGCTTAAGGTCTTTAAAGTCTCTTTTCCGTCGTATATATGAGTTATGCTCACATTGTTGAAAAAATTTCTGAGTGAACTCGACTTATAAAAATTCCTTAAGTTCACCGGCATTGATATTGTCACCGGCTTTTTGCGCTTTACTGCAGGCATGGAATCTATTATTCCCATCATCATCGCCGCCCCGATATAACTCGAAACAGTCACTCCGAAGTTTTTCGCCCTGTCTTTGACTATGCCAAGAGGCATATGCGCCTCGAAAAACTGCAGCTGGTCGAACGGCAGCTTTCTGTACGGCGGGTGATACGCTATTTTATTGCTCTCCGGTATAAGAGACGTATGCCTGTCTTTATCGAAATTCGTCTTAAAGCTGTTTTCGGTCAGCTCCTCGGAGGTTTCCTCACCGTAAAAATGTATATCCTTTATGACCTCTGGGTGCACTCTCCTTAAATATTCAACGACGAGGATATTCAGAAACTCCATCGCCCCCGTTCCGTCGGATATGGCGTGGAAAATATCCATATTTATCCTGTTGTTGAACCATGTGACTTTATAGAGCGGCCTCTCCGGTCTGTCCTGAAAATAAAGCTGCGGACATATCCTGTCCTTCTCCTTGCTGACCACCGGCATATCCTGGGTCTCTTCGATATACCTCCAGAATAATCCCCTGTGGATCTTTACCTGAAATTGCGGGCGTATGCTTACCGTAGCGTTAAGCGCGTCCTGAAGCACAGCTGGGTCTATCTCCTCTTTAAGCGTACAGCTTACGCGCATAACACGCGGATCGCGCCTGTTGTACGTCGCCAGAAACATATTCGCAACATTGTCGACCTGCTGCCATTTTCTCCTTTTTATATGCATAAAATACACCCCTTTTTCGGCTTTTGCATGCGGCTTAGATTTTATTTTTCCGCCCGTAGATGACCGATATCAGAAACAGATGAACCTCTATCATCGCCCTTTTCGCCATAGCCGTCGGGAACTGCTGGAATACATGCCAGCCTCCGCTGTAGACCTGAAGCTTTACGCGGACTCCGCTTTTTTTCAGTTTCACAGCCAAAAGCTCGCTGTCTCGCCTTAATACTTCGTTCTTTCCCACCTGTATAAGCGTCGGCGGCATGCCTGAAAGCTCCGCGTACAAAGGGCTGTAATCCGGATTTTTATAATCCGTTATATCGTCGCCCAAATAAGCCTTCCTCGCATTGCACACATACGTCTTTGAAATTATCGGGTCGTTAGCCTCTTCGCTCTTATATGTCGCCGAGCTTGCCGTCATATCCGTCCAAGGACTGAAAAGTATAAGAGCTGACGGCAGCGAAGATTTTATTTTCTTGAGATAAAGGCAGAGCTCAAGCGCAAGATTTCCGCCTGCGGAGTCCCCCGCCAGTATAATATCTGACGCCTTTACTCCCGAGCCTGTCAGATATTCCCATACCCTCACCGCATCTTCAAGCGCCGCCGGATAACGGTTTTCCGGAGCGAGCCTGTATGCAAACGTAAGCACAGGAAATCCGGTATGCGCCGTCATCTTGGTTCCGAGTATTCCGGCGTATTCCAGCTCGCCGCACGTATATCCGCCGCCGTGACAATATAAAATGACCTTTTTATCGGGGCTGTTGTAAAAAGGCCTTATCCACTCGGCTTCTATATTATCTATATCGAATTTTTTTATCTTAAGCCTCGTATGAGTAAACGCAATGTGCGCTATGCTCTCGATAAAATTCCTGTGTTTTTTCAGCTCCTCGAGCGTAACGTTCGCCGACGATTCCGCCGAATGATATACGCTTTTCAATATTTTTATAAGAGGCCCTGTGCTATTTTCTATGTCTTTCTTTATATCGCGTTTGTTAAACAAATCCGAATCCCCCGTATTTATCCGTCGTAATCGTCAAGGAAATTATATCTCATATCGTTCTTATGATATCCTATTATCGTCCTTAAGTTCACGTCATGCACGCTGTTGAAGATATTGCTGTCTATCACGTCGCTCGTCTTTCTGAACTGCTCTATGAGCTCTGTCATCTCATCGCGCTTCGAACGCTTTATCCCGTCGCACGCGGCGTTGCTCTCCGTAAACTTGCACGCGCACTGTATAAAATGAAGCCCGTTATAGCTGCACCACGCCTTTATATCCGCTTCCTTTACCATATACATCGGGCGTATAAGCTCCATGCCTTCGAAATTCGTGCTGTGCAGCTTCGGCATCATCGTCTCTATCTTGCCGCTGTACAGCATTCCCATCAGTATCGTTTCTATCACATCGTCGAAATGATGTCCAAGCGCGATCTTATTGCAGCCTAATTCCTGTGCCTTGGAATAGAGGTACCCGCGTCTCATGCGCGCGCACAGGTAACACGGATTTTTGTCTATGTCGGCCACGGCTTCAAATATTCCGCTTTCAAATACGGTAAGCGGTATGCCGAGTATCTTCGCGTTGCTTTGTATCAGTTCCCAGTTTTTTTCATTGTACCCCGGGTTCATGCACAGAAAAACAAGCTCGAATTCAAACTTCCCGTGTCTTTTAAGCTCCTGCATAAGCTTTGCCATCAGCATAGAGTCTTTTCCTCCTGATATGCACACGGCTATCCTGTCGCCCTCGTGTATCAGGTCGTAACGCTGTATCGCCTTTGTAAAGCCGCGCCATATGGATTTACGGAACTTTTTTATTATGCTTCTTTCTATCTGCCTTGTTCTTTCAAGTTCTTCCGATAAAACGGGCTTCACTTAAAACTCCTCCCTGACCAATGCCAAATCTTTTATTACTTCTCCCGCGAGTATCATTCCCGCCGCCGCAGGTGCGAACGCGACGCTTCCCGGCACAGCCTTTCCGCCTTTTGCGGCAGCGTACGCCGACGCCGGTTTTTCCTTTGAATATACGACTTTCAGCTCCTTTATCCCTCTTTCCTTAAGCTCTTTTCGCATAACTCTGGCAAGAGGGCATACGCTCGTCTTGTATATATCGGCCGTTTCAAACGCCGATGCGTCAAGCTTATTGCCGGCGCCCATCGCGCTGATAACGGGCGTGCCGCATTCCTTCGCCCGGACGATTATCTCTATCTTTGCGGTCACCGTATCGACCGCGTCTATGATATAGTCGTACTGTGTAAAATCAAACTGGCCGGCGTTCTCAGGCAGGTAAAATACTTTATGGACGTTTACCCTGCATTTAGGGTTTATGTCCAATATCCGCTCTTTTGCCGCGTCGACCTTATATTTTCCTATAGTGCTGTAAAGCGCATATATCTGTCTGTTAAGATTCGTCAGACTTATAACGTCGCTGTCTATAAGATCAAGCGCGCCCACGCCGCTTCTTGCGAGCGCCTCGGCCGCATAGCCTCCCACGCCGCCGATCCCAAAGACAGCTACTCTCGATGAAAAGAGGCGTTCCAGCCCCTCTTTTCCCAAAATCAATTCTGTCCTTGAAAACTGATCGTTCATTTACCGTCTCCCAAATCTGTTTAACCTATTTTAATTATGCGCCCGTCTTTGCGCGGCTTATCCTGCTTTACCGGTTCCGCCGGATATCCGAGTATGACGTTTCCTACTCCCGCGTATGACTCCGGTACGCCCCATTTTTTCATCAAAGCCCTGCCTTCTTCGCTTTCGAAAGTCTCTTTTGCCCTGTGTATCCAGCATGAGCCTATTCCTAATGAGGTGGCCGCAAGCATCATGTTTTCAAGGATAAGAGAGCCGTCTTCAACATATGTCGGCCTGTTCGTATCTGCAAGGACTACGACTACTACCGGCGCTCCGTAGAACGGGTCGCCGTCGGTTCCCATTATCTTCGCGTTTATATCCGAAAGCTTTTTAACGGTATCCATATCTCTTACCGCAACGAGGACTGAAGCCTGTTTTCCCATGCCCGACGGAGCCCATTCCCCCGCCTTTAATATAAGGTCGAGTTCCTCGTCTTTTATCATCTCAGGTTTATACGCGCGGCAGCTCCTGCGCTCTATCATATTTTTTATAACGTCGTTCATAAGCAATATCCCTCCTGTCCGTTTTATATCTAAAATCATCTTTTATCCTGCTTATTATATCACAGTTATGCCCATATACATATTTATTTATGCCGCAGCATTTCGCCTGCCGCAGCATTTGACGAATATTTTAAATGTTTTTTTACCATAATTTACAACACTTCTTGACTTTTGCGCAATTATATATGATACTCAATTCAATACGGCCGTGCTTACTACGGGCACGGCTTTGTAGTGTGCAAAAATATTAAACTCTTAAATATCAAGGAGCTTATATCAATGGAAAATCCGTCACCTTATATAATTGAATTAAAGAACGTTTGCAAAACCTTTGAGGACGGCTTTTCCGCCGTCTCCGATTTTAATTTAAGCATAAAACGCGGCGAATTCGTGACATTTTTAGGACCGTCAGGCTGCGGAAAAACCACTACCTTAAGAATGATAGCCGGCTTTGATATACCGACCTCGGGCGAAATACTGCTCAACGGCAAAAGCATTACCGATCTGCCGCCGCACAAACGCCCGATAAATACGGTGTTTCAGCGCTACGCGCTCTTTCCGCATATGAATGTATACGAAAATATCGCGTTCGGACTTAAGCAGAAAAAAATGTCAAAAGATCTGATAGCGAAAAAAGTCATGCGCGTTCTTGAGCTTGTAGATCTGGAGGGCTTTGAGACAAGGCGTATCAGCACGCTTTCCGGCGGACAGCAGCAAAGAGTAGCTATAGCAAGAGCGCTTGTAAACGAACCTGAGATACTGCTGCTGGACGAGCCTTTGGGCGCTCTTGACCTTAAAATGCGCAAGGAAATGCAGCTTGAGCTTAAATCCATGCACAAGGAGCTCGGCATAACCTTTATATATGTCACCCACGACCAGGAAGAGGCTCTTACAATGTCTGATAAGATAGTCGTTATGTCAGAGGGCAAGATACAGCAGAGCGGAACTCCGGAGGACATATACAACGAGCCTAAAAACGCTTTCGTAGCCGACTTTATAGGGGACAGCAATATCTTCAACGGCATTATGACAGGCAAGCTTATGGCGCGTTTCTGCGGAGCCACTTTCAAGTGTGTTGACGATATCGAGGTCGGCACTCATATCTCCGCCGTGCTCAGACCCGAGGATATAATAATCACCTCGCCGGAGGAAGGCATCATAAGCGGCAGGGTCACATCCGTCATATTCAAGGGCATGCACTATGAGATAGCCGTTGAATCAGGAAGAAACGAGATAATAATACAGAGCGTCAAATCAGCGAACGTCGGCGATATTGTCGGCATGACGATATCTCCGGACAACATACACATAATGCTCGCCGAGGACGAAACCAATATCTTCGCTGCGGATATCACAAAAGATTTCCACCTTGAATATAACGGCAAACCGATAGATACGAGCGTTACAAAGATAGTAAAAGGCAGCCGCAGGACCGATGACGGAATAGTTGACGCCTCGGGCGAGCTTATCGACCCGGCGAAAGTAAGGATACTGATATCCATACAGCCGGAGGACATTCAGCTTACCGACGTAAAAGAGGACGGCCTCGTGGAGGGCTTTATTTCCGACCTTATATACAAGGGCGACCATTACAGCTACGTCATAAAAACCGATTTCGGCCAGGATTTCATCGTAAACGACGAATACCTGTGGAACATGGACGACAACGTCGGCCTTATAATGCCTGTTGAAAAAATGAAATT
>DVOP01000134.1 GCA_018713465.1 Candidatus Alectryocaccobium stercorigallinarum
TTTGAATGTCATTTTAATTAGGAGGGGCTCACATGAAACCTATAAAAGAGGGCAAAGTCAGAGAAATATACGACAATGGCGACAGCCTGATCATGGTCGCAACAGACAGGATCAGCTGCTTCGATGTAATATTAAATAATGTAATATCAAAAAAAGGAACGGTCCTTACTCAGATGTCAAAATTCTGGTTCGATATGACAAAGGATATCGTTCCAAACCATATGATATCGGTAGACGTGAAAGACATGCCCGAATATTTCCAGAAGCCGGAATTTGACGGCAACAGCATGATGTGCAAAAAGCTCAAAATGCTCCCTGTTGAATGTATCGTTCGCGGATACATAACCGGAAGCGGCTGGGAAAGCTATAAAAAGACGGGCGAGGTTTGCGGGATACGTCTTCCCGAGGGCTTAAAAGAATCAGATAAGCTCCCTGAGCCCATTTATACACCGTCTACAAAAGCCGAAATAGGCGACCACGATGAAAATATTTCATACGAACAGAGCATAGAATATCTCGAGAAGGAATTTCCGGGCAAAGGCACTGAATATGCCGCTAAGCTCAAAGAGTATACTATCGCTCTCTATAAAAAATGCGCCGACTACGCGGCAGGCCGCGGAATCATAATCGCCGATACCAAATTCGAATTCGGTCTCGACGAAAACGGAAACATTGTTTTAGGCGATGAAATGCTTACTCCCGACAGTTCACGTTTCTGGCCGGCAGACACCTACGAACCGGGACATTCACAGCCGTCGTTCGACAAACAGTTCGCAAGAGACTGGCTCAAAGCAAATCCCGGAAACAACTGGACTCTGCCCGAGGATATCGCCGACAAAACTATATCAAAATATCTTGAGGCGTATTCACTGCTCACAGGCAAAGAGTTAAAATAATACTATACATTTCAGCAACTATTAACAGGCTCATCGCATGAGCCTGTTCTTAATTCAAAATCCATAAAATCGGCAAGGAGGCTTATATGAAAAAAGTAGGTATCATAATGGGAAGCGACAGCGATCTTCCGATAATCCAGAAATGCGTTGACATGCTCAAAAAATTAGAAGTTCCGTACGAAGTACATATCTATTCGGCGCACAGGACTCCTGTTGAAGCAAGAGATTTCGCGGTAAACGCGCGTGCAAACGGCTTTGGCGCTATCATCGCCGCAGCAGGCATGGCGGCTCATCTTGCAGGAGCTATCGCTGCCAACACTACTCTGCCCGTTATCGGAATACCGTGCAAATCTTCCGTCCTTGACGGAATGGACGCTCTGCTTTCAACCGTTCAAATGCCTACAGGCATTCCTGTTGCGACGGTTGCTATAAACGGCGGCGCAAACGCGGCTCTTTTAGCGGCTCAGATAATCGCCGTTGAGGACGCTGCTCTCGCTGCAAAGCTCGACGCGAAGCGCGCGTCTGACGCGGAAGGCGTACTTGCTAAAGACGCAGGTGTTATGGAAAAATTAAATTAACTTTTTTCTTAAATTATATATTCTTAAATAATCAAAACGGGGGCATTAGATAATGGGCGGTTTTTTTGGCGTCTCTTCAAAACACAATTGTATCAGCGACGTTTTTTACGGTGTAGATTACCATTCACATCTCGGGACCCGTCGCGGCGGTCTTGCGGTTTATGACAAGGAGATAGGTCTCCAACGCGAGATCCACAACATCGAAAATTCTCCTTTCAGGACGAAATTCCAGGACGTATTCGACGAAATGAGAGGAACTTCAGCGATAGGCTGCATAAGCGATACTGATCCGCAGCCCCTCCTTATCAGATCAAAGCTCGGCGTATACGCTATAACGACAATAGGCATAATCAACAACGCTCAGGAGCTTATAGACAAATATCTTATTTCCTCCGGAGGCCATTTTGACGCTATGACCGGAGGCAAAGTCAATAATACAGAGCTCGTCGCGGCTCTTATAAATCAGAAAGACAACTTTGAAGAAGGTATACGGTTCGCGCAGGATATAATCGACGGGACCCTTTCAGCTTTGATATTAAAAAACGACGGCGCTATCATCGCCGCGCGCGATAAGCTCGGAAGACTTCCTATCCTCATCGGCAAACGAGACGACGGCTACGCTGTTTCTTTCGAATCCTTCGCGTATGAAAAACTGGATTATGTAGATGAAAAGGAACTCGGACCCGGCGAAATAGTTGAGATCACTCCCGACGGATATAAGCAGCTGCGTAAACCCGGAAACAAAAAACGCATATGTTCTTTCCTCTGGAGTTATTACGGATATCCAACCTCTACTTACGAGGGCGTAAATGTAGAAGTCATGCGCAACCGAAACGGCGAGATAATGGCGCGCAACGACGCAGAGACCGGAAATCTTCCCGACCTCGACTATGTCGGAGGCGTACCGGATTCTGGAACGCCGCACGCAATAGGATACGCAAACGCGAGTCACAAGCCGTTCGCCCGCGCTTTTATAAAATACACCCCCACATGGTCAAGAAGCTTTATGCCTTCAAACCAAAAAGAAAGAAACCGTGTGGCTAAAATGAAACAGGTCCCCGTCGTGGATCTTATAAAAGATAAAGACCTGTTATTCGTAGATGATTCTATCGTCCGCGGAACACAGCTTCGCGAAACCGTAGATTTCCTCTATGAGAACGGAGCAAAATCCGTACATATCCGTTCGGCGTGCCCGCCTATAATGTATGGCTGCAAATACCTGAACTTCTCCCGCTCAACAAGCGAAATGGAGCTCATCGCGCGCCGCGTGATAATGGAATTGGAGGGCGAAGAAGGCTTTGACCATATCGACGAATATATAGACGGTTCAACGGAACGCGGCAAAAAGTTAAGAGAAACGATATGCGAGCAGCTGCATTTTGCGTCGCTTGAATATCAGACTCTCGACGGACTAATTGAAGCAATAGGTATCGACCCGTGCGAACTCTGCACATATTGTTGGAACGGAAAGGAGTAACGAATGAATACGCAATCTAAATCCGAAGCATACGCTGCTTCCGGCGTTGATATAACCGCAGGCTACAGAGCCGTAGAACTTATGAAGCAGCATATCGCTAAAACAATAACAAAGGGAGTCTGCTCGGACGTCGGCGGATTCGGAGGTCTTTTTGAACTCGACCTCACCGGGATAACAAAACCGGTACTTGTAAGCGGAACCGACGGAGTCGGAACAAAGCTTAAAATTGCTTTTTTAATGAATAAACATGACACAGTAGGTATTGACTGCGTAGCGATGTGCGTCAACGATATAATCTGCTGCGGAGCAAAACCGCTCTTTTTCCTTGATTACATCGCATGCGGCAAAAACGTTCCCGAACGCATTGCCGATATAGTAAAAGGCGTATGCGACGGCTGCGTACAGTCAGGCGCGGCGCTCATCGGCGGCGAGACCGCTGAAATGCCGGGCTTCTACCCTGCCGACGAATACGACCTCGCAGGCTACAGCACCGGCGTCGTAGATAAAGACAAGATAATCGACAATAAAACAATGGCTGAAGGCGACGTTATAATCGCCCTTCCGTCAAGCGGCGTGCATTCCAACGGCTTTTCACTTGTACGCAAAGTCTTTGACGTAGAAAACGCGGATATCAAATCTCCTGTAGAAGCGCTCGGAGGCAAAAGCATAGGCGAAACGCTTCTTACGCCTACAAAGATATATGTAAAACCCGTGCTCGCCCTTCTTGAAGAAGTAAAAGTCAAGGGAATATCTCATATAACCGGCGGCGGCTTTTATGAAAACATACCGAGAAGCATACCGGACGGCCTTGGCGCAAAAATAGATAAAGCTTCTGTAAGGATACTTCCTATATTTAAGCTTATCCAGGAGCGCGGCGGCATTTCCGAAAGAGATATGTTCAATACGTTCAACATGGGCGTCGGAATGAGCATTGTCGTATCAAAAGACGACGCCGAAAAGGCTGTTTCCGTTCTGAAGGCTAACGGCGAAGACGCTTATATCATCGGAGAGATCGTTAAGTCCGAATATAAGATTTCTATTGTCTGATTTTTAAAGAAAGCAGGAATATCATGTCTGAAAATAAAGTCAGGATAGCAGTTTTGGTTTCCGGCGGCGGAACGAATCTGCAGGCAATAATAGACGCGCAGAAAGGCGGCGTAATAAAAAGCGGAGAAGTAACGCTCGTTATTTCTAATAATTCCAAAGCATACGCGCTTGAACGCGCGGCAAACGCAGGAATCCCGTCAGCCGTTATAACACGCAAAGAATTTGACAATGACCAGTCAAAATTCGAATCAGCGCTTATAAAAGCGCTTGACGACAATGGTACCGGTCTTATAATCCTTGCAGGATTTATGTCAATATTGAGCGAAGATTTCACACGCCACTATGAACACAGGATAATAAACGTCCATCCGTCGCTTATACCGTCGTTCTGCGGAAAAGGCTTTTACGGGCTTAAAGTCCATGAAGCCGCTCTCGCGAAAGGCGTTAAAGTTACGGGCGCAACCGTTCATTTCGTAAACGAGATACCGGACGGCGGCGAGATAATCTTGCAGAAAGCAGTCGAGGTACAGGACGGCGACACGCCGGAGATCCTGCAGAAGCGCGTAATGGAACAGGCCGAATGGAAGATACTTCCTGAAGCCGCTGAAAAAGTATGCAGTGAAATTTTATCCAAAAACAACGGAGGAAAATAATGGATATTTATAAAATAAACGACATTGCGGAACTTATCCGCGGCAACTCTTACGTTGGCAGAGGTATCGTTGTCGGCAAAACCGCCGACGGCAAAAAAGCCTGCTCCGCATATTTTATAATGGGCAGAAGTGCGAACAGCCGCAACCGTATCTTTGCGGAAGAAAACGGCTGCATATTTACAAAGCCTTTTGACGAATCAAAGGTTGAAGACCCGAGCCTTATAATCTACGCGGCTGTGCGTACATACAAAAACAATCTTATCGTAACAAACGGCGACCAGACAGATACGATATACGAAGGCTTAAAAGCTCAGAAAAGCTTTTCGGAAGCTCTTGAAGCACGTGCTTTTGAGCCCGACGCTCCGAACCTTACACCCCGTATCAGCGCCATGCTCACGTTCGCCGGCGGAGACTTCACATACCGCATGAGCATTTTAAAGAGTATCGACGCGGACGGAACCGACTGCGCAAGATATGAATTCTCATATCCGTCTATTTCCGGTCTCGGACATTTTATACATACATATGTATGCGACGGCAATCCGATACCTACGTTCCAGGGCGAACCCGAAAGAGTTTCTATCTGCGATGATATCGATGAATTCACAGACAAGCTTTGGGACGCTCTCGATCCCGACAACAAGATATCGCTTTACGTCCGCTACACGGATCTGGCTACGGGTGCTATCGATACGAGACTTATTAATAAAAACAAATAAATGCTTTTTTATCATACGGAGGAATAGCAATGAAAGAATTTGAATTAAAGTACGGCTGCAATCCGAATCAGAAGCCGGCGAAGATATATATGCGCGACGGCAGCGACCTTCCTATCGAAATACTCAACGGCCGCCCGGGATATATCAACTTTCTCGACGCCTTTAACTCATGGCAGCTCGTTAAAGAATTAAAAGAAGCCACCGGCCTTCCGGCGGCAACGTCCTTTAAGCACGTTAGCCCGACTTCCGCGGCTGTAGGAATCGTTCTTCCCGAAAAGCTTAAAAAAGCCTGCTTCGTAGACGACATCGAAGGCCTCGACGATTCGCCGCTCGCATGCGCGTACGCAAGAGCAAGAGGAACAGACAGACTTTGTTCTTTCGGCGACTGGATCGCTCTTTCAGACGAATGCGACGCCGTTACCGCAACACTCATCAAACGCGAAGTTTCAGACGGGATAATCGCTCCGGGATATACTCCTGAAGCGCTTGAGATATTAAAGTCAAAAAGAAAAGGCGGCTATAATATAGTAAAAATAGACCCTGACTATGTTCCGGAAGAGCAGGAAACAAAACAGGTTTTCGGCATCACATTCCAGCAGGGCAGAAACAACTATAAAATAGGCAAAGACCTTTTTGACAATATTGTTACAAAGAATAAAAACCTGCCTGAAAGCGCCCTCAGAGACCTTATAATCACGCTTATCACGCTTAAATATACGCAGTCAAATTCGGTATGCTACGCCGTAGACGGACAGGCTATCGGAGTAGGAGCAGGCCAGCAGTCACGTATACACTGCACAAGGCTTGCAGGTTCAAAAGCAGATACATGGTTCCTCCGTCAGTCAGACAAGGTCTTAAATCTTCCGTTTAAAGAAGAAATCGGACGTCCTGTAAGAGACAACGTTATCGACGGCTACATCAACCAGAACGAAGAAGACGTATGCGCGGACGGTATCTGGCAGAAATATTTCACCGAACAGCCCTCTCCTTTCACTCCTGAAGAGCAGAAGGAATATCTTTCAAAGGTAACAGACGTGGCTCTCGGCTCAGACGCGTTCTTCCCGTTCGCCGATAACGTAGAGCGTGCGTTAAAGAGCGGCGTAAAATATATCGCAGAACCCGGCGGATCTATCCGCGACGACCTCGTAATAGAATGCTGCGACGCAAATGATGTCGTAATGGCATTCACAGGAATGAGACTGTTCCACCATTGATATGATGATACCAAGGTTGAAAGGACATGTATTTTTGTGCTTGCAGAAAAATACATGGATTTTCAACCTGCCAAAACATGAGGAAGAAGTGGCTTGCCACGGATTCCGAATGTTTTTCAGATTTCGAAAGTGCGAAGCACGTAGAAATCTGTGGTATCTTCTATATGAGACCGAACAAATCTCGAATGTAGCCCGATAGGACGGAATTCGAAGATTTGCAGCGTTTCGAAAGCTCGACAGAGCGCAGAAACGCGGTATCATATCACACAAATAAGTATAAGGAGAAAACATATGAACATCCTCGTTGTAGGCGGCGGCGGCCGCGAACATACAATAATCAAAAAGATCAAGGAAAACCCGGAAGTATCCGTAATATACGCGCTCCCCGGAAACGGCGGAATAGCCGCTGACGCAACGTGTGTTCCGATCGGCGCGACCGACATTCCGGCGATCGTTAAATTCGCTTCCGAAAACAATATCGACTACGCCGTAGTAGCTCCTGACGATCCGCTTGTTTTAGGCTGTGTAGACGAGCTCGAAAAAATCGGCATACCCTGCTTCGGCCCGAACAGCAAAGCGGCCATAATCGAAGGTAGCAAGGTATTTTCTAAAGACCTCATGAAAAAATACGGCATTCCTACCGCTTCATACGAAGCCTTCGACGATATGGACAAGGCGTTAAAATATCTCGAAACCGCTCCTATCCCGACGGTAGTCAAAGCCGACGGTCTCGCTCTTGGAAAGGGCGTTATAATCGCCCAGACGCGCGAGGAAGCAAAAGAAGCCGTTATTTCAATGATGAAAGACAAGAAATTCGGTGCGAGCGGCGACCATATCGTTATAGAAGAATTCCTTACAGGTCCGGAGGTTTCCGTCCTTTCCTTTACGGACGGAAAAACCGTAGTTCCGATGATCTCTTCAATGGATCATAAGCGTGCCGGCGACAACGACACCGGCCTTAATACAGGCGGTATGGGAACGGTAGCTCCAAACCCGTATTATACCGACGCTGTCGCTAAAGAATGTATGGAAAAAATATTCCTTCCAACTATAAACGCGATGAACGCTGAGGGCCGTACATTTAAAGGCTGCCTGTATTTCGGTCTTATGATAACCGCAGACGGTCCGAAGGTAATCGAATACAACTGCCGTTTCGGCGATCCTGAAACTCAGGTCGTTCTTCCTCTTCTTAAAAGCGACCTGCTCACAGTCATGCAGGCAGTCACAAACGGAACGCTTGCCGATACAAAGGTTGAGTTCAGCGACAAATACGCCGCATGCGTAGTAATGGCGTCAAAGGGCTATCCTGTTTCATACGAAAAAGGCTTCGAGATGACTATCCCTGAAGATATCCTTCCGAACGTATATGTCGCGGGAGCGAAGCTTGAAAACGGAAAGCTTCTTACAAACGGCGGACGTGTACTCGGCGTTACCGCTGTAGCGGATTCACTTTCAGACGCCATAAACGATTCATACAAGATGGTTGAGCGTATCCATTTTGACAACGCATTCTACCGCCACGACATAGGCGCTAAAGCGCTTGCAGCAAAGGAGTGATCATATGGTATTCAGAATATTTGTAGAAAAGAAAAAAGGCCATGATCAGGAGGCGTCCGCGCTTTTAAACGACGCCCGCACTCTGCTCGGAATAAATAACCTTACGGATATCCGCGTGCTTAACCGCTACGATGCCGAAAACATTTCCGAAGAGCTGTTCGACTACGCAGTTAAGACCGTATTTTCAGAGCCTCAGCTCGATATAGCCGTTTCGGAAGCGGACTTATCCGGCGCCGTCGTATTCGCTGTAGAATATCTTCCCGGTCAGTTCGACCAGAGAGCCGATTCGGCCGCTCAGTGTATACAGATAATCTCTCAGGGCGAACGTCCTCTTATCCGTTCCGCAAAGGTTTACGCGCTTTACGGAAATATCTCTGACGCAGACGTTGCCGAGATCAAAAAATATGTTATCAACCCGGTAGAGGCAAGAGAAGCGTCTCTTGAAAAGCCGGAAACGCTCAAGGTAAACTATGAGATACCGACTTCCGTAAAAACTCTCGACGGCTTCATTGAGCTCGACGAAGCAGGTCTTAAAAAATTCATAGACGACAACGGTCTTGCTATGGACGAAGCCGACATCGCGTTCTGTCAGGAATACTTTAAAAGCGAACACCGCGACCCGACCATTACGGAAATCAAAATGATAGACACATACTGGTCGGATCATTGCCGTCACACAACATTCCTTACAGTCATCGACGACGTAAAATTCGAAGACAAACTGCTTCAGGACGCGTACGACGAATATATCGCGACCCGCAAAGAATTAGGCCGCACAAAACCCGTGTGCCTTATGGACGTCGCTACTCTCGCGGTAAAATATTTAAGAAAAACGGGACATCTGGACAAGCTCGACGAATCCGAAGAGATCAACGCATGTACCGTTAAGATAGAGATCGAAGCCGACGGCGTAAAAGAACCGTGGCTGCTTCTTTTCAAAAACGAAACTCATAACCACCCGACCGAGATCGAGCCGTTCGGCGGCGCCGCTACATGTATCGGAGGCGCTATCCGCGACCCGCTTTCAGGCCGCGCCTATGTATACGGCGCTATGCGTGTGACCGGAGCCGCAGATCCAACTGTGCCAGTAAGCGAAACTATACCGGGCAAGCTTCCGCAAAGAAAGCTTGTTACAACAGCCGCTGCGGGATATTCGTCATACGGCAACCAGATAGGTCTTGCAACGGGAATTGTAGACGAGCTCTATCACTCGGGATATGCCGCTAAGCGTATGGAGATCGGCGCGGTAATCGCCGCCGCTCCCGCTGAAAACGTAAGACGCGAGGTTCCGTCTCCGGGCGATGTAGTTATCCTTTTAGGCGGTTCTACGGGCCGCGACGGAATAGGCGGAGCAACAGGTTCTTCAAAGGCCCACGACTCTCATTCCGTTGAGACATGCGGAGCCGAGGTACAGAAAGGAAATGCTCCTGAAGAAAGAAAGCTCCAGAGACTTTTCAGAAATAAAAAAGCTACATTAATGATAAAACGCTGCAACGATTTCGGTGCAGGCGGCGTTTCTGTTGCAATAGGCGAACTTGCCGACGGTCTTGAAATAGACCTCAATAAAGTGCCTAAAAAATACGAAGGTCTTGACGGAACAGAGCTTGCTATTTCCGAATCGCAGGAACGTATGGCAGTCGTTGTCGAAGCTGAAAACGTCGACGCGTTCCTCGCTCTCGCAAAAGAGGAAAACCTTCAGGCGTGCCCTGTTGCGGTCGTTAAGGCTGAGCCTAGACTTACGATGAACTGGAACGGCAAAAAGATCGTCGACATAAGCCGTGAGTTCTTAAATTCAAACGGCGCCGACAAGCATATCGTCATAACGCCCGCAAAACCCGAATACAAGAACAAAACTCTCGCGGGAATATGCGACAATAACGAAGGCTTCGCTCAGGCGTATAAAAACGCTATGTCGGATCTTAACATATGCTCAAAGCGCGGACTTTCCGAACGCTTCGACTCTACGATTGGAGCCGGCACAGTTATCATGCCTTTCGGCGGCAAGAATCAGCTTACCCCGGCCCAGGCAATGATACAGAAGATATCAGTTGAGAAGAAGCATACAGAAGACTGCTCTTTGATGTCATGGGGCTACAATCCATTTATTACAGAGCAGAGCCCGTACCACGGAGCGTATCTCGCCGTTATCGAATCGGTCTGCAAGCTTATAGCTTCCGGCGCTAAATTCGAGGACGTATATCTTACGTTCCAGGAGTATTTCGAAAAACCCGGAAAAGACGGAAAGCGCTGGGGCAAGCCGCTCGCAGCCCTTTTAGGCGCGTTCAAGGCGCAGATGGAGCTTAAGATAGGCGCTATCGGCGGAAAGGATTCAATGAGCGGTTCTTTTGAAAACCTTGACGTTCCGCCCACGCTTGTTTCTTTCGCCGTAACTACAGAAAAAACAGACAGTATCGTTACAGGCGAATTTAAATCGGCAGGAAACCGCGTCGTACTCCTTTCACCTGAATACGACGAAAACGATCTTCCGAAAACCGATTCCATGCTTGAGCTTATGAATACGGTCACAGAGCTTCTCCGCGGCAAAAAAGCCGTTTCGGCTTATACGCCCGGAATCGGCGGTATCGGCGAAGCGGTCGCTAAGATGGCTTTCGGAAACGGCTTCGGCTTCGAATTTAACAATAAGCTTACGGTCAAAGAGCTTTTTGAATATAAATACGGTTCGTTTATCTTAGAGCTTGCACCGGGCGCTGATGTTTCAGACGCATTAACTATCGGTACCGTTACGGATAACGGAATGTTTTCACTCGGAAACGAAAGCATTTCAGCAGACGAGCTCCTTGGCGCATATGAAAATAAGCTTGAGAGCGTATACAGCTGCAATATTCCGGATACGCACGCTCCGGTCGAAAACTTCTCGTACGAAGCAAAGAGCTATCCTGCTCCGGCAGTAAAACACGCTAAACCGAAGGTGCTCATTCCGGCGTTCCCTGGAACAAACTGCGAATACGACAGCGCGAAGGCAGTTTCGGACGCAGGCGGCGAACCGGAGATAATCGTTATCAACAACCTTTCATCAGCGGGTATACAGGCTTCGACCGAGAAATTCGCGAACGAGCTCAAGACCGCCCAGATGATATTTATCCCCGGAGGCTTCTCCGGAGGCGACGAGCCTGACGGAAGCGGCAAGTTCATAACCGCATTCTTCAGAAACGCTCAGATAAAAGAATATGTCACAGACCTTCTTGAAAACAGAGACGGTCTTATGTGCGGTATCTGCAACGGCTTCCAGGCGCTGATCAAGCTTGGCCTTGTGCCGTACGGAAAAATAATAGACACAGATGAAACCTGTCCTACCCTTACGTTCAACACTATCGCAAGACACCAATCGCGTATCGTAAGGACAAGGATAGCTTCAAACAAATCGCCGTGGCTGTCATATACAAACGTAGGCGATATATACAACGTACCGATCTCGCACGGCGAGGGACGCTTCTTCGCTGATGAAGCGCTCATCAAAAAACTCGCCGAAAACGGCCAGATCGCCACACAGTATGTAGACCTTGAAGGAAACGCGACTACAGACGTGCATTTCAATCCTAACAACTCAATGTACGCCATAGAGGGAATAACCTCTCCTGACGGCAGAGTATTCGGAAAGATGGGCCACTCGGAGCGTGTAGGCAGCAACCTGTACAAAAACGTACCTGGAAATTATAATATCCGCATGTTTGAAGCGGCTGTAAAATATTTCAAATAAATAATATGCCGCTTAAGGCCAGTCTTTGCCTTAAGCGGTTTTTCTTTACTTTAATAAGAAGGGTAACAAAACATGCCTGATAAAAGAACCCGCACAACGAACAAAAGCACAAGCACTGCTAAATACACTCTCGCCTTATACGCCGGCGCGATGATATTCAACATGTGCGTCAATCTCACCGGCTCCGTGCTGAACGAGATAATGGGCGACTATGATATCGACCTGAACAACGGCGGCCTTATGACATTTTTCCAGTATATAGGCGGTATTGCGGCTATCCTCATCTTATCCAGATTTGCCGACCGCTTCAAAAAGCCGGTGATACTTATGATAGGCCTGTCAGTCGCCGCAGCTTCACTGCTTATAATCGGCGGATATCAGCCGTTTGCGTTTTTTATGGTGCTGTATCTCATATTCGGCGCTTCGCTCGGTATCCTTGATACGAACAACAACGCGGCACTTACCGACCTCTATCCGGATAAGATGAACACGGTCCTGAGCATACTCCACGGCGTATGCGGCATAGGCGCTGTGATGACTCCTATCATAACCGCCATAGCCGGAACTTCCAACTGGAAATCCATCTATCAGGGCGTAGCCATTGTCGTAGCAATTATCGTCGTATTGCAGATAACCATGTATTTCTCTGACAAAAAGGCCGTTGACCGCGTTTATGACTCGATCGACCACAACGAATCCAAAGCGTCGTCAAAAGCGTTCTTTGCCGACAAGAATATATGGTTCGCTACGTTTTCCATGCTGTTTTTCGGCTTAAGCCAGGGCGGGCTTATCACGTGGATAGTAAAATATAACACCGACGTATTCCCGTCGATCGGTTCTTTCGGCTGGGCTATGGGGCTTTCGATATACTGGCTTGGAGCGACTGTCTGCCGCCTTTGCATGGGACTTATCCCCATATTTGACAAATGGGATTCACGCAGGATAATCGTGCTCGGCGGCCTGCTTGCCGGAGTTTCTTTATGCGCCGGCGTGCTCTCCGGAAACTATTATATTTTCATGGTATGCGTATTTTTATACGGTATCCTTAACGGCGCTACTATTCCGCGTATCGTCGCCCTTATGAACGGCTGGTATCCGAAGAACACCGGATTAAGCTCAAGCCTTTCATTTACAGCGCTTTACAGCGGCTTTGCGATAGCCGCGCTTACAATGGGAATACTCGCAGCCGCTTTCGGCATGACCGTGATGATGCTCCTTCCGGTAATCGCGACCGTGCTGTCAGGCGTTGCCGCGATCCCGATATCTAAAAAATAATATAAATTTTGTTGACATCATACAAAATACGTGCTACTTTTTTTACAACATGAAATTCAGCAATATCATGTAAAGGGAGTAATCGAAATACATTATCAACATACCCAGCGGAAAACGCTTGGTAATGTATGCCAGATATGGTGATGAGACTTTACACAAAAAATTCAAACCGGATTTTTTGTGTAAGGTCTTTTTTTAAGGAGTACTATGAGAGAGTGGTATAAAGAAAAAAAAGAAGACGTGCTTAGAGAATTAGGCACGCAAAAAGATGGCCTGTCCGCAGGCGAAGCGAAATCACGCCTTGAAAAATACGGCAAAAACGCACTGCAGGAGGCGAAGAAAAAAACTGTTTTGGAGGTATTCCTGGGACAGTTTGCCGACCTGATGGTAATTATACTGATCGCGGCAGCGCTTATCTCCGCGTTCACCGGCGACGCCGAAAGCACTATAGTAATCATCGCCGTTCTCATAATCAACGCTATTTTAGGAACGGTGCAGCACGTCAGAGCCGAAAAATCGCTTGACGCGCTTAAATCGCTGTCATCGCCTATGGCAAAAGTCATGCGCGGCGGACAGAAGATAGAAATAGATTCAATATATATCGTTCCCGGCGATATCCTGCTGCTTGAAGCTGGCGATATGGTCGTAGCCGACGCGCGTATAATAGAGAACTTTTCCTTGCAGGTAAACGAAAGCTCCCTTACCGGCGAATCTACAAACGTAGATAAAAAGGATATGGACACAGACGAGGATCTGCCTCTTGCCGACCGCGTAAACATGGTATATTCAGGCAGCCTTGTCACATACGGCAGAGCCGTCGCTGTTGTCACCGGTACCGGTATGGACACAGAGATAGGCAAGATAGCCGCCTTGATGAACCAGACAAAGGAAAAGAAGACCCCTCTTCAGGTTTCTCTCGACCAGTTCAGCAAAAAGCTCGCTATCGCGATAATGATAGTCTGCCTTATCGTATTCGCGCTCAGCATGTACCGCCAGATGGGACTTATGGATTCTCTGCTGTTCGCAGTAGCTTTAGCTGTAGCGGCCATACCTGAGGCATTAAGCTCTATAGTAACGATAGTTCAGGCAATGGGCACGCAGAAAATGGCGCGCGAGCAGGCTATAATAAAGGATCTTGCCGCCGTTGAATCTCTCGGCTGCGTTTCCGTTATCTGCTCCGATAAGACCGGTACTCTTACGCAAAATAAGATGACCGTCCAGGAAATATATGTTGGTGAAGAGATATTACACGCTTCGGATCTAGACCTGACGAACCAGCTTCACAGATATCTTTTGTACAACGCTACTCTTGCCAACGACTCGACAATAGTTGACGGCAAGGGTATCGGAGACCCGACTGAATACGCGCTTCTCGAGATGTACGGGAAGCTTACAGATCCGTCTCCCGACGATAATATATCGCTTACAAGCGGCTTCCTGCGCGACGTGATCGAAAGGATAGAAGAAGTCCCGTTCGACTCAGACCGCAAGCTTATGAGCACTAAACATCTCATACACGGCGTTCCTACCGTGTTTACAAAAGGCGCTCTTGACGTTTTGCTTCCGCGCTGTGTCAGCATAAGGCTCAACGACGGGATACGTCCGATAACAGACGCCGACCGCGAGAAGATATTAAAGGTCAATCAGGACTTTTCAGAGCAGGGACTTCGTGTCCTAGCCTTTGCTTATAAAGAAACCGATGAGGCGCTTTCGGTAGATACCGAATACGGCTATACATTTATCGGCCTTATTTCTGAAATGGATCCTCCGCGTGAAGAATCCATACAGGCGGTTGCCGACGCTAAAAGCGCGGGCATTCGCACTATAATGATAACCGGCGACCACAAGGTAACAGCGACCGCGATTGCCAAAAAGATAGGCATTTTTGAAGACGGCGACATCGCCGTAACCGGCCAGGAATTAGACGCCATGTCCGACGAGCAGCTCGACGAGGTTATAGAGAAAATCTCTGTATATGCCCGCGTATCCCCCGAAAACAAGATACGTATCGTAGACGCATGGCAGAGAAAGGGTCGTATCGTTTCCATGACCGGCGACGGCGTAAACGACGCTCCTGCGCTTAAGAAAGCCGATATCGGCGTGGCGATGGGAATAACCGGAACCGAGGTTTCCAAGGACGCCGCTTCTATGATACTTGCCGACGACAACTTCGCGACGATAATCAAGGCTGTCGCAAACGGAAGAACGGTTTTCGCAAATATCAAAAACGCGGTGCTTTACCTTATTTCAGGAAACTTCTCAGCGATAATAGCAGTTATATTTACCTCGCTTGCAGGCCTTCCGGTTCCGTTCCAAGCGGTACAGCTTCTGTTCATAAACCTTGTCACAGATTCGCTCCCCGCTCTTGCCATCGGCGTTGAACCCGGAGAATACGACGTGCTTAAAAAGAAGCCAAGAGACCCCAAGCAGGGTATCATGGACAGCACCTTTATTAAAAGGGTTGGCATTCAGGGCGCCCTTATCGCCGTATGCGTTATCACAGCCTACATGATAGGGCTTCAGACAGGCGCGGCCTTGGCTTCTACTATGGCGTTCGCAACGCTTACGCTTGCCCGCCTGCTTCACGGCTTCAACTGCCGAGGCGAGCACTCGCTATTTAAGCTCGGATTCAAGCGCAACATGGCGAGCCTCGGAGCTTTCCTGATAGGCATTTTGCTTATAATGTGCGTGCTCTTTATCCCGCCTGTCATGGGTATGTTCTCGGTAAGCGTGCTTACGGCTCCGATGCGCGGATGGATAGTTCTGCTGGCGCTGATACCAACTGTCATTATCCAGATTACAAAAGTGATCCGCGAACATATAAAATAACAGTATAAAAAATAACTCTGACAACGCTTAATCCTTGTACATTAATTTACTGCACATTATAATTATTATGATAATAATTATAATGTGCATTTTTAATTTGCTTAGCTGCGGAGATAAAATGATATCTGTTTCAGATAATATAATATTTCATATAGACGTAAATTCCGCTTTCCTTAGCTGGAGCGCGCTAAAGCTTCTGAACGAGGGCTCGAAGCTTGATATACGCACCGTTCCGGCTATCGTAGGCGGCGACCAGGAAACACGCCACGGCATAGTCGTGGCTAAATCTATTCCTGCGAAAAAATACGGCATACATACCGCCGACACTGTGGCAAGCGCATTTAAAAAATGTCCCGAACTCATCTCTGTTCCTCCTGATCATAAATACTACTGGCAAATGAGCAACTCTCTGATGGAATATGTCTCTGACATATGTCCTGTTATAGAGCAGGTCAGCGTGGACGAATGCTATATGGACTTCGAACCGATAAGGAAACGCTTCGGTTCCGCCGAGACCGCCGCCAGATATATAAAAGACGGGATAAAAGAGAAGTTCGGCTTCACGGTCAACATCGGAATTTCTGACCGTAAGGTCCTTGCGAAAATGGCGTCAGACTTTGAAAAGCCTGATAAGATACATACCCTGTACTCATACGAGATAAAAAACAAGCTCTGGCCGCTTCCGATAGACGAGCTGTATATGTGCGGCAAAAGCACCGCCGCCGGCTTTAAGCGTCTTGGAATAAAAACGATAGGCGACCTCGCCGCTATAGACCATAAATTTGTTGAAGACACATATAATAAACACCAGCTTATGCTGTGGCGCTTCGCAAACGGGATAGACGACTCAACGGTCAATCCCGAAAAGGAACAGGCAAAGGGCGTGGGAAATTCAACTACGCTGCCGTCAAACCTCACGGACAGGAAAAATGCGTATCCCGTTTTAAAAAAGCTGGCGAAAAGCGTGTCTGACAGACTGAAGAAAAAGAAGCTTACCGCCCAGACTGTATGTGTACAGATAAAATATGACGATTTTCGTTCCGTTTCACGCCAGACGCAGCTTAATTCGGCTACAAATGCCGAAAACGATATCTTCCGCGAAAGCTGCCGCCTTTTCGACGAACTGTGGAACGGCGAACCCGTACGCCTCCTCGGTATACGCACAACAAAGGTTTCGGACGAAAACGCCCCAAAACAGTTAGACCTTTTCAGTTATCAGCAGGAAATGAAAAATGATATGCGCCGTGAGAAGCTGAAAAAAATGCTCGAAGAAGTCCGGGTAAAATTCGGCGATGATTCCGTTAAAAAAGGAAGTCTGTAAATTCACCAGAACTTACAAACTTCCTTTTTATTTTCCGCCGCACAAGCGGCTGTGTATTCATATTATTTAACCAATCAGCTTACAGGTTTATACTTGCTTCCGCCGATATATTCAGAATCCACAAGGTTTCCGCCCGCGTCGTAATAATCACGGTATGTCGTAAAGGTAAGCGTTCCTGTCTGCTCTACTCTCGGTTCTACCGTCAGATCGCTTTCCTGCGTTCCCCATATCTCAACATAAATATCGCTGCCGTCAAAGCTTACGTCAAGACGTACCGGATAAGCATGGTTATTTACGAATCTGAAATCTGGCTGATCCCAGTAAACCGTAGCGTCCATTCCATACGGAACGTATGTGACTACCATCGAATGACACTGACGCTGCGTTACCTCAAGATCAGTATACAGGATAGCCGCGAATATCGTCGAAGAAACTTGGCAGACGCCGCCGCCGGTTTCATATTCCACCTTTCCGTTTTTGTAAACGGCCGCCGTCTTATATCCCTTGTCTTCCGTCGTGTTGCCGACATGTCCGTTATAGGAAAATTCCTCTCCCGGCATGAGTATTACGCCGTTGACCGCTTCCGAAGCCAGTCTTATATTCGTTCTCTTGTCATTAGTTCCGGTAACTGTAGACTGATATGTTCCCAGTCTGTCCGCAAAGAGGTTGGCTTCCATATCCGCCGAGGTTATGTCAGGCTCCGTTACGGTAAGCGGAACCTCAACATCGGTTCCCTCCGCCGCAGCTTCATACGCCGAAGCCGCCGCCTGCGGGTCTAGCGCCGTACCCAAAACGCCCGGAACTATCGCATAGCCGTTTGCCGGATCGAGCGTAGCGTTCGCAGGCTCTTTATATATGCTGTCGGCTATAGCCTGAAAATCCGGAGCAGCCGGCGTTTCAGTATTATACGGACAATCGATAGGCTCACTGAAATTCAGGTTGTTCAGCGCCTCTGTTACAAGCGCCGTGAGCTGCTCCTGGTTAGCCGTCTGTCCTGAAACTCCCTTATGTATTATAAGGCTTGTCTCGGTCACATCCCACGTGGTATCTACAAGACTTTTGTATTCAAGTATTCCGCTATCAGCTATCGCCTTAGCTATATCGGCGTCTTCCTTAAGCGTAGGCTCTACCTCTACGTTTTCAGTCGCCCCGCCCGAAAGCTGCATGCCTATCCATTCGGCGCCGCTTGCGAACCATGAACCGTGTCCGAGCTCATATGCTTTGTCTATCTCGTCTGTAACATCAATTTCAAGAAGCTGATATACCGGTATCTTGTATTCGTTTCCATCCAAGCGTATCGTAATTGCCGCGTCAGCATAATCCTCGTCATATTTCTGCAGCACGGCCTCTCTGGCTTCCTCATATGTAAGCCCTTTAAGCGCTACGCCGTTGACCGTCGTGTTGCCCCATATCGCGTCGTTCTGAACTACGATCTGGCACAGCACTATATACGCGGCAAACAGCGCGCCCGCTATTATAAGGATCAATATAAGCAGACGTCTTTTCTTTCTGCCGTTCTCCTCCTCATGCATATCAATTTCTTCCCACATAAGCCAATTCCCCGTTTGACATAATCTTTTTTCACTTAATGAAGTCTAACATGTTCTTTGTCGAATTTCAAATTAAGTTTCCTTTACGATTCAGTAACAATTTAATCATTTTATTACACAGAAGTATATATTTATTTTTATAAGACGATATTCCCGACCGTTCTGTATGTTTTTTCTTTTATTAGATGTATATACTGAAGCCTTTGTTCGATTTTATATGAAAAATCCGAAAGGATCCGCTGTTTTTTTAGATGCCCTAAAATTTCCTGAAATCTCGGAATATGCTTCCCGTTTGGCAATATCATGTATTTTTACATTATCAAAAGACCGGAAACAGCGCTTCTTCCTGTTTTTCCGGTCTTATTATAGCATCGAAATGTGTTTTATTTAAGAACTCCGAGTCCTATGCTTTCAAGATATTTTCCTGTCTCCTTCTGTATCTTAAAGCTCTCGCCCGGTACCGGCGGGTAGCAGTCATGCTCGATTATGGCGTATCCGCTGAATCCTATCTCTTTTAATATTTCGCTGTAACGCCTCCAGTCTATCTGACCGTATCCGATCTTCGCGAAAACATTTTTCTTTGTAGCCGTCGCGTAAGGGATATTGTTTTTCCAGCATTCCTCTTTTATCTCAGGCACAAGGTCCTTAAGATGAAGAAAATCAATCTGGTCGCCTATTTTCTTCGTATACTCGTATACGTCGTTTCCCTGAACATAAATATGATGTCCGGTATCAAAACAGAACCTGAGTTCGTCTTTCGGAATGAGCGAACGCATTTTATCTATCTGCGCTTCCGTCTCGCAGTGCGTTCCTCCATGCGGGTGAAATACGGGCTTGCAGCCGTAGCTTCTTATAGCCGCCGCCAGACGGCGCCAGTTTTTACAGAATCTTTCAAAGCTTTCCTCGTCAAGCTCTTTCGGAGCTATCTGCTCGTCTGTTATAAGATCCGTATAAAGAGCGTCGTAAAAGATAAGATACTCCCCGCCTATCGCGGTAAGACGGTCACATGTCTTTTTTACCGAAATTATATTTTCATCAGTAAGCTCGTCGCTTGAAAGGTCATATGAAAGCGTGGACGCTACCGCTTTTAAGCCTCTTTTATCAAGTTCAGCTTTTAACTCCACCGGATCGGGGCTCATATACCCGTAAGACCCTGTTTCGGTATATACATAACCCGCCTCGGCTACCTCATCGAGATATGTATGCCAGTCTGGCTGTTTATCGTTGCTGTCAAACCACACGCCCCATGAATCAGGGCAATTTCCTATTTTTATCATAATTCATTCCTTTCCGCCTCCTTAACAGGATGCCTTTTGGTTGTTTTCCTGCTCTTACCGCTTGTCTTTTTAATTTAGTCCTTATACGCTTTTTTAACGTTTGCTCACAGCGTTTAAAGCTTAATCCAGTTCACATTCGGATACCTTCACCCATCTGTGCTCTTTATCCGACAGCAGCAGCGCGTCGATAAGAATATTTATGTCGTATCCCGATTCGATATCAGGTTTTACTTTTGTACCGTCCGCTATCGCTTTCAGGAACTTATAATCCTGAATAGTCATAAGGTCTACCCAGCTTGCGCAAAGTCCCTGAGTCGTGCATACGTCGCCGAACTGACCGTGCTGCGGCCCCATAAGTATCCTGCGGCAGCCCGTCGTTTCCGGATCCCCGTCTATGTAAACCTGAAGCTCGTTCATTCTTTCCTGGTCGAACCTGATATATCCCTTTGTTCCCTGGACTTCGAACCTTATGCCGACCTTTTCGCCCTTCGCGACGCGGCTTGTCGTTATCATTCCCATAACGCCTGTATCTGTATTATACATCATATTGAATATATCGTCGTTAGTAACCGGCAGAAATCCTCCGGAGTTTTTAGGATCGGGTCGCTTATCATAAACCGTTTTTCCGCGTCCGATGACCTCCGTTATCCTTGATCCTGTAACATAATCCTGAAGCGCAATGATGTGTGCGCCGATATCTCCTAAAGCTCCCGATATCGCGTCATAATCTCTCCACCTGTGCGGAATATCCGCGTCGGCTGAATATTCCATATCGTATCTTCCCTGAAACGCGACGATATCTCCTATCTGGCCGGATTCGATTATCTTTCTGGCCTCGATCACCGCAGGGTTATGCGTATATACGAAGCCTACCATCGAAGTCGTATCGTATTTTTTGACCGCGTCGAGCGCCTTTTTCGCGTCTTTGCCGTCCATGCCTAGCGGCTTCTCGCAGAAGATGGCCTTACCCGCAGCCGCAGCCTTCTGAACGAGCTCAACGTGGAACTGGTTCGGCGTGGTTATCATTACCGCGTCTATAGCCGGATCGTTTATAGCATCGTCCGTATTTGTACTGTAACGGTTGAAACTGTACGTATCGCACGCTTTTTTCGCCGCGTCCTCAAATGCGTCTACAATAAGCTCGAGCTCAGGAACAGCGTCCGATCCATAGCACATTCTGACATTGTTCATCGCCCTTGCATGCATAGTTCCGATCCAGCCGGCGCCGATAACGGCTAACTTTATTACTTTCATCTTATCCTCCTTTGTGACCTTTATTTATATATTCCGTTTTTGTTTTATTTGTTTCTTGTAAAATAGCATTTTCTTTGCAAAGCCGCAATATTTTCCCGTCAAACTATGTACTTTTTTATAGGTTTTGTTTCAAATATTTCATAAGTGCCGTAAATTTCTCTTTTTATGCTGTTTTTCAGCATTTTCGTTTCATTTATTTCATTTTTCCTTGCTTTTATCACGCCTCTTATATATAATAATCATGTTCAAATCATATGATGTTGAGGCCAGCGGGGATTCTTGAACTTCCGAATTTTTTATCCCGTTGACATTAAAAGGAGCCATACATGAAAATGACATTAAGAGATATAGCTAAAGAAGCCAGGGTTTCCGCAGCTACGGTATCGCGGGCGATAAACACGCCCGAAAAAGTACGCCCCGTAACGCTGAAGCGTATCGCGGACGCCGCCCGAAAAGCCGGCTACGATATAGACGTTTCAAGCGCCGCTTCGGGTCTGCCAAGGAACAAAACTATCGCCTGCATTACAAAAGAAATAAAAATGCCGTTCATGGTCTCCGCGCTGTCTGCCCTTTCAAAGATCGCGTCAGACAACGGCTTCTATGCTTCTATACACGTCACTTTCAATGAAGAAAACGAAAAAGCGCTCTACGATATGTATTCCAACTCAAACTGCGCCGGAATAGTTCTGTCCGGCGACAGCTATATAAGACACATAAACGCTAAAGTGCCGGTGTGCGTGTTAGACGAAACGAGCCGTATCTCCGGAAATTTCTTTAACGTTTCGTCAGACAACAACAAAGCAATACGCCTGCTTCTCGACCATCTGACAAAATTAGGACATACAAAGATAGGCTTTATTTCAGGCGACCCGATGACGTCCTCCGGCAGCGTACGTCAGAAAATATTCATTGAACAGATGGCGGAACGCGGCCTGCCGCTTCCCGAAGAATTTATTTATACCGGCGATTATATGCTCAAATCCGGCATTTCGGCCTTTAATTATTTTTATTCTCTTTCAGATATGCCAACGGCTATAATAGCCGCCAACGACGAAATGGCGAAGGGCTTTATCGTCCGGGCGCATTCGCTCGGCGTAAAGATACCCGACGATATTTCCATATGCGGTATCGATACTATATACGATGATCTGTTTCTTCCGAAAATAACGTCCGTCGTGCAGAACACAAAAATGATCGCGGAAACGGCGTTTAATTTTATAAAAGACGGAAACGGCAGCGCGAACAAGAAAAAAATAATCCCCGTTGTATTTTCACCAGGAGATACTACATACAAGCTTCCTCAAATGTAAGCACTCAAAAGCCGCCCGGTTAGCCAAAACCGGACGGCTTATCTTATACCATATTCAATTTTATGATGTTGAGGTCAAAATGTATTTTGACCTCAATGATATCACGAATTACTCCGCGTTTCATGCTCGTCTGGCGTAGCGTTTTTCACAACACATTCAAACTCTACTTCGACCTTAAACAGGTCTCCGTCAAGATAAAGCTCCAGCTTTCCGCCCTGCAGCTTCACAAGGTCCTCCGCGATCGAAAGCCCAAGTCCGCTGCCCTCGCTCGTCCTCGCCTGATCGCCGCGTATAAACCTTTCCTTAAGCTCCTCGACCGGAATGTTGAGCGGCTGTTCGGAAATATTTTTTATCGAGAACACCGCTTTGCCGTCCAAAGCCTTAAGTTCGGTATATACCCTCGTTCCGGGCATTGCGTATTTCACTACGTTTGAATACAGATTTGCGAGCACGCGCCACATACGTCTGCCGTCTACGTGTATGATCACCGGCTGCTCCGGAAGCTTGGAAACCACGGTCAGGTTCCTCGCGCTCAGCTTCTCCTCGAACTCGCCCTCCGTCTGCTGTATCATCTCGGCAAAATCCACGTCCATAAGCTCGAGATTTATGTTTCCACTGCTCGCCTTCGACGCCTCCACGACGTCCTCCGTAAGCGTTTTTAGCCTCTGCGCTTTTTCCTCAAGGACTTTGAGATACTTTTGTATCTTTTCGTCCTCGATGTTTTCTCGCTTGAGCAGGTCGATGTAATTTATTATCGACGTCAGCGGGGTTTTTATATCGTGCGAAACATTCGTTATCAGATCGGCCTTCATTCTCTCGCTCTTTAGTACGTTTTCAAGCGCGAGGTTCAATCCGTTTCCTATTTCGTTTACTTTTTCTGCGGTCGCAAGATTGTCGCCGCGCATATCCGCCGTAGGTATCTGATAATTGATATCTCCCGACGCGATACGCTCTATGCCCTCTTTTATCTTCCGTTTCGCTATCGCGTTATTGACCACAAGCCACAGCATAGCGCCGTCCGCTATAAGCATTACGATGACCCAGAACATATTGAACCATGTGACCATCGCGATCCAATGCAGCACGACGAAGCCTGCTAAAAGCCCTATGCTTTTCGCGGTCACGGAACGGTTCGCCCACGTTTTTCCTATAAATATCCCAAGCGCCCTTATAAGGCTGTTTTTCCAGAGTATCTTCGCCTTTATCCTTCTTACAAGGCTCAAATATCCCGCGTAGAAGAATGCCGAGCCGCAGACAGCCGCCGTGATAAGAGTCGCCATCGCGCGAGTCCCGATATACACGCTCGTCATTCCGCTTAGTATCCTGTACGAGTCGTCATATCCGTACGCGTAGCTTGCTTCCACTACCGCCGAATCTACTCCTGTCCTGCTCCATGTCGCGCCAAAAATAACAAATATAAGCACGCCTACGGCTATCACAAACGCAGCCGCTATCTCGGTTTTCCAGCGGTCGAACCAGTTGAGGTGTATTTCGTCGTCCTCCGCTCTCCTGCCTGCAATGACCGTCAGCCATACGAGCGATACAATGGCGATAACTCCGGCTATTATGACTATAGTCTTAAACGTATTCATATATCCAAGATTCTGGTCGTATGTCTGCTTTGCAAGGAAAAACGAATCCTGAATCGGATAAGACGTATCTACCGCAGCCGCGAATACCCCGTTCCAATCGTCTCCAGCATTATTTTTGACCAGATTTCTGAAATACTCGGCTGAAATATTATCAATGTTGGTTTTGAAATCTTCAAGCTGCGGATATACGATTATATATTTTATGACCGGATCCCCGTCCGTAATGGCGCTTATACTGTCCTGAAGCGCTTTCCTGTCCTGATACGCCTCGCGGTTCGTCATTACCTCGCCGTTTGCAGAATCGGTATATATATAAATAAAGTTCGTATTTCCCTCACCGAGCACGTCGTCGCCGTTTAAATATTCATCAAGCCGCGCCGGAATGTTCATAAGCGTATGCGACAGATTGTCAATTATACGGCCTATCCCGTAATCTCTCAAATATGCGCTGCCATTCACCGCGTCGAGCAGGCTTTTTCCGTCGGCCGTTTCATAGTCCTCGGTTATCTCGTTTACCGCGCTCCATACGCTCGTATATATCACATTGCCCTCTATATCGGTCACTGAATACAGCCCTGCGCCCTCTGATATAAAGCCGTTCCGCAGCTCATAAAGAAAATCCTCGTCCGAATAACCGCTGACCGCGCCGGAGCTGCTCTTTAAATCTAAAAACAGCTCCCTGTTTTCCACGAGCCGCTCAAAATCATCGGGATAATAGTAATAGCTTTCCCCGTTCGGCTTTTCACACTCTATTATATAGCTTTCCTTATGTTCTAAGCCTCTCTGTCCCCATTCATACAGGTCGCCGAGAGTATATGTAAGCCCCGCTTCATTTTGTCCCGAAAAATCACCGCTGCTGCAGTATTCCATTATATCTACCGTCTTTTCCGGATCATATTCACCGTCCGTCTCGAACAGCTTTCCAAAGCGGTCGAGCGATACGACATGCATCATCGCGTTTTCCATCATCGCCTCGAAATCTTCCGATTCCTCAAACGGCACTTCTTCCGCTTCCCAGCCCGCGGAAAGCAGCCAGAAACCGCTTACGAGCGCCGCAGTCATCGAGGCTATCGCCACCGGCACAAGGACAGCTTTCGCAGTTTTTGACTTATACCACTTATTTTTCATACTCCTCCTTTCCGGGTATCCTTTTCTATCTTATAGCCTACTCCCCAGACTACTTTTAAGTATCTGGGCTCCTTCGGATTTATCTCTATCTTTTCTCTTATATGCCTGATATGCACAGCGACCGTGTTGTCTGCCGCGATCGCTTCTTCATTCCATATCGATTCATATATCTGGTTGATAGAAAATACCCTGCCCTGATTTTTCATAAGCAAAAGCAATATGTTGTATTCGATAGGCGTAAGGCGCACGACCTCGCCGTCTACAGTAACTTCTTTTAAGTCGTCGTTTATCTTTAAGCCCCCGGTTTCATATATATGCTCCCCTTCGCTTTTGGGGCTTCCTCCAAGCTGTGTGTAACGCCGCAGCTGGCTCTTTACGCGCGCTACAAGCTCCAGCGGATTGAACGGCTTCGTGACATAATCGTCGGCTCCGATATTAAGTCCAAGTATCTTGTCGGCGTCCTCGGATTTCGCCGACAGGATTATTATAGGTATGCTGTTGCTTTCACGTATCTTCAGCGTCGCCCTTATGCCGTCAAGACGCGGCATCATCACATCAAGCACTAAAAGATGAATGTCCTCCTTTGAAAGGATATCGAGCGCCTGTATTCCGTCATACGCTTTAAATATATTGTAACCTTCGTTGGAAAGATAGATTTCGATAGCTTCAACGATCTCCTTGTCGTCGTCACACACAAGAACATTGTACATATGCCTGTCACCTCCTCTCGTATTATACATAATAGAGAAGGTTTTTTAATATGAAGAAATGAAAATCTTAGGAATTTCTTAAGTTGGACATAAATAAACCGCCTATTTTCAAAAGAAACAGGCGGTCAATTTCAGTTTGCTTTGATAAAAAATCTACTATATCGTTTTTATGAATTTCGCAGGAACTCCGCCGACAACAGTGCGCTCCGGCACGTCCTTTACAACCACCGCTCCCGCGCCTATTACGGCTCCATCGCCAATCGTCACGCCCGGACAGATAGTAGCATTCGACCCTATCCAGACATTTTTGCCTATGGCAACAGGCGCAGGAGTTATGTTTCCCCTCTTTTCAGGCTCCATATTATGATTCAGGGACGCAATCACCACATTATGTCCGACCAGCGTGCCGTCACCGATAGTTATGCCTCCCTGATCCTGCATTTTACAACCCGAATTAAAAAAGACATTCTTGCCAATCTTCAAATTTTTACCGCAGTCAGTAAAAAACGGCGGGAACATTTTAAAGCTCTCATCTACTTCTCTGCCGGTAAGCCTGCTCATTATCTCAGCCGTTTCTTTTCTAGTGTGATTTCCTCTATTCAGCTCTTCCAGTATCTCTATCGCCTCAAACGCCAGCCTATCGAGCCATTCGGCCACTTCCGAGCCGGCTGTTACTTCGTTGCCATTATCCATAAATTCAAGAAATTCTTTTAAATCCACTGCAATCACCTCCGAATTCTATTTTAAACATTTCTAAATCAGCCAAAATAACTTTCGTATCATATTATCGCTTTTTTACAAAATATCGCAATCCTTATATATAAAAATTAAAATCCCGTTTTTCGCCCAAAACATATTGCACCGGATTATTTTCTTATTGTACCCACGCATAATTTATGGCTATACGACAACACTTTTTATTGCGTACAGCCATTAATTTTTACTTTATTTTTCTATCTTAAATATTATTCAATTTTC
>DVOP01000135.1 GCA_018713465.1 Candidatus Alectryocaccobium stercorigallinarum
AATGGAGAGCAAGAAAAAAATATATACTGTAATAAATACATATTGTTTAATGCCCTGACGGTTTTCTGTATATCAAGTCCTTTTCCGTCTTAAGGTCGGCGTATAAAAAGACACTGAATATTATCCCGAACGGAACGATAGTTATCCATATCGCCTTTTCAGCGATAAGCTGGCAGAACACCGTACCGATTGCTGAGCCGCCCGCAAAGCACAAAAGCATTTGCACATGCCTGTTTGTTTTTTTGCGGAAAGATTTGTCTTCGGAATCCCTGTGCTTTATCTCCTTTGCAAGCCCGATACCTATCTGACGGATATGGTTTGTAACGAAGGTCGTCGCCATCGGAACTCCTTCCGACTGCCTGAACGTATTATACTGCATTGAAGCGATGAAATTTATAGCCACCTGCGCTATCTGCACCGGAGCTGAAAGCGGTACAAAGCCGAGCCATACCGCCACTCCCATTTCGATGGCGATAAGCAGAGTATCCCACCGTATCGGCATTATCCTGCGCACTGCATTCGGAACAAGATCCGAAATAAAAGCGCCTGCCAAATACGCCGATATCGGGATAAGATAATAAAGTCCTCCGCTCCAGTTTCCGCTTCCGAAAGCCATTCCCATCAGAACGACGTTTCCGGTCTGCGCGTTGCAGAATACATTTCCACGAAGCAGATATGTGTACGCCCCTAAAAACCCGCCTATGACGATAAGCGTGTCATAAATCCAGTTGCGCTCGCACATCAGATAATATTTATTATTTTGAATACTTTTCTCCGGCATATAAAACCTCACAGGTTAAATCTCAAAATAAATCAGGGACAGCCTCAAGCTATCCCTGTAATTATACATATCATTTTGTGCTGCCGTCAAATGCAGCGCTGAAATATTTTACTTCAAAAGCTTATTCTTATCATAATCCTTCGTTATCCTGTATACAACCATAGCGCACGCCAGAAGACCTATAAGGTTAGGCAGCACCATAAGGCCGTTGAACATATCGGACATGTTCCATACAAGATCCACCTTTAAAGTAGAACCGAAGATAACGCAGATGACAACTATGAGCGCATAGAGCTTAACTGCTTTCTTTCCAAACAGATGGCGTACGTTTACTTCTCCGAAATAATACCAGCCTACAATCGTCGTAAACGCAAAGAACAGCATGCATATTGCTATGAAGATATCGCCGAACGAGCCGTAAACGCTGTTGAACGCGCTCTGCGCAAGCGCCGCGCCGTCAAGTCCGTTGTTCCATGCTCCCGTTGATACGATTACAAGCGCGGTAAGCGTAAGTATGATAAAAGTATCTATAAACACTCCCATCATAGCCAGTATTCCCTGATCTGACGGGTGCTTAACATCAGCCGTAGCATGCGCATGCGGTGTAGAACCCATACCGGCCTCATTAGAGAAAAGTCCTCTCGCAACGCCGTAGCGCATAGCCTTCTGTACCGTAACGCCGAGCATACCTCCGGCTATAGCCTGCGGCTCAAAAGCGCCTACAAAGATATCATGAAACGCCTGTCCTACTCCCGAGCCGGTCATAACAAGGACTATAACACAGCCTACAATATAAAGAGCCGCCATAAGAGGCACGATCTTTTCCGTAAATCTGGCAATACGCTTGATACCGCCTAAGAATATAAATCCGGCAACTATTCCGATTATTATGCCGACTATAAGCGGATCGATTCCAAAAACGTTATGGAACGAATCTCCTATTGAATTGGACTGTACCATATTTCCCATGAATCCGAGAGCAAGGATAACCGCTACGGAGAAAAATCCGGCTAAAAACTTACCGAAGCGTCCTTTGAACGCATATTTGATATAGTATACGGGTCCTCCGGTTATCGTTCCTTTTTCTTCAACTCTCGTTTTCTGTGCCATAACAGCTTCGGCGTAGATAGTCGCCATCCCAAAGAACGCGCTGACCCACATCCAGAAAATAGCTCCTGGCCCTCCGGCATGAATAGCGGTAGCCGCTCCCGCGATATTTCCTGTTCCGACCTGCGCCGCTATCGCAGTAGTCAACGCCTGAAACGAACTTAATCCTTTTCCACCGTTTTTACCGTGAAGTGAAAAGTTTCCGAAAAGCGATTTCATGCCCGCTCCAAATTTTCTTATCTGAATAAAGCGAAGCATAACGGTAAAGAAGATACCCGCTCCTACAAGCAGTATAAGAAGCGCGTAATCCCAAAGAAATGTGTTGACCGTACCGACGATCTGTTCTACAAAGCTTCCAATTTCGTCCATTTTTTAGATCCCCTCAATTTTAAAGTTTAATTGGATATCTCCGGAGAACGGAACAGGATAAATGACCATAAAGAAATGAACACGCAGCGATATCTGCGAAATGATATCTTCCCTGTCCTTTTGCCTGAGAGATTCACGCGAAATGCGCTTTCACCTTCGGCACCCGCGAATGCGGGCTTCTCCAGAGTGCCATCCGGCTGCAGTCCTCGTTCTTTATGAAGAACACCTGAGAGTGTGATTCCGTCGGCGGGCGTACGCCTCTTTCCTGCAGCTTTCTATTGGCAATGTATAAGAGTGCCGGTTATTAACGCGACACTCTTTGTTTAATTATATTCTTATAAAAGTTAGCCTAACTGAGCAGCAACCTCAGCCGCAAAGTCTTCGTTCTTCTTCTCAAGGCCTTCGCCTGTCTCGAAACGAACAAAGCCTTTAACCTTGATATTCGCATTGTTTGCCTTTGCAACCTCTGCGATATATTTAGCGACTGTCTGCTTTCCGTCTTCAGCCTTAACATAAACCTGATCCATAAGGCAGATCTCTTTAAGCTCTTTATTTACACGGCCTTCAACGATACCTTTGATAACCTTCTCGGGCTTCTGTGACTCTTTCGGGTCGTTCATGATCTGGCTCAAAAGGATCTCTTTTTCATGCTCGATATATTCAGCAGAAACTTCGCTTCTGTCTGTATATTCCGGCTTAAGAGCAGCGATCTGCATTGCGATGTTCTTGCCCATCTCGTTTACGGTGTCGTTTACAACGTCTGTCTCGATATCAACAAGAACGCCGATCTTTCCGCCCATGTGTGTATATCCAACAACGATACCGTTGTTCTCTTCTACCTGCTGGAAACGGCGGATCTTCATGTTCTCACCGATAACGGCGATCTGAGCCGCAAGAGCCTCGTTAACTGTCTTTGAGCTGTCAAACTTCCATGTCTCTGCAAGGAAAGCGTCAATATCTTCAGCAGATGTCTCAAGAGCCTGCTCGCATACTTGAGCTACATAGTTCTGGAAAGTATCGTTCTTAGCAACGAAGTCTGTCTCAGCATTAACTTCAACAGCAACAGCCTTTTTAGCGTCGTCTGTAACCTTGAGCATTACGATACCCTCGGCAGCGATCCTTCCGGCTTTCTTCTGAGCTGTAGCAAGTCCTTTTTCTCTTAAGAACTCTACTGCCTTTTCCATATCTCCATCGGTCTCGGTAAGGGCCTTTTTGCAGTCCATCATACCTGCTCCGGTCGTCTCTCTTAATTCTTTAACCATTGCAGCTGTAATAGCCATTTTACGTATCCTCCAATATAATCTTAATTATTCAGCGTCCTCAGCCTCTTCAGCTGCTTCCGTTACTTCTTCTGCTTCGCCTGCGTCTTCCATTATCTCGCCCTGTTTAGCTTCGATAACAGCCTCAGCCATCTTTGAAACGATAAGCTTTACGGCGCGGATAGCGTCGTCATTTCCCGGAATTACATAGTCAAGTTCTTCCGGATCGCAGTTTGTATCGCAGATACCAACAAGCGGGATACCAAGAGCATGAGCCTCTGTAATGCAGATGTGCTCCTTCTTCGGATCTACAACGAAGATGAGATCAGGAAGTCTCTTCATCTCTTCGATACCGCCAAGGTTCTTCTGAAGTTTCTCAAGCTCTTTGCGAAGCGCGATAACTTCTTTTTTCGGAAGTACTTCAAATGTTCCGTCTTCTTCCATAGCCTTGATGTCTTTAAGACGTTTGATACGGCTCTGTATAGTCTTGAAGTTTGTAAGCATTCCGCCGAGCCATCTCTCGTTTACATAGTACATTCCGCAGCGCTCTGCCTCAACGGCGATAGCGTCCTGCGCCTGTTTCTTTGTTCCTACAAAAAGAACAGTTCCTCCGTTTGCGGCTACATCTGAAACAGCCTTGTACGCGTCGTCAACCATTCCTACTGTTTTCTGAAGGTCGATGATGTAGATACCGTTTCTTTCAGTGTAGATGTACGGAGCCATCTTGGGATTCCATTTTCTTGTCTGGTGTCCGAAGTGAACTCCTGCCTCGAGTAACTGTTTCATTGAAATTACGCCCATTT
>DVOP01000136.1 GCA_018713465.1 Candidatus Alectryocaccobium stercorigallinarum
GACGGGCGAAACAGTTTTAAGCAGAAAGGAAGCACAAAATAATTTTATGAAAAAAGATATAACAAGAGCGATAATAGACGCTACTATAGACAGGGGGCTGCGTGAAATATACGAAGACCCGAGGAGAAGCATTAGAAAGTTTGCCGACCTGGGCCGCATGTTCAATAAGGCGCGCTTCACCAAAAACCTTTACGACATATTCCAGGACCTGCTGCGTAACGACGACAGCCCGTACTATGTCGCCATAGAACATCTGCTGCAGTATACCAGCCGCAAAAACTTAAAAGACTTTGGGATAAACATCGGCTACAACAGCTTTACCAAAGGCGGAAAGCTTATAAGAAGCTTAAGCGAAAAGAAAAACATACATGCGCCGTGGGATCTTATAATCCGTCTTGACCCGACAAACAAGACCGGGATAACCCCCGGCGAGCTTATTCCTTTTATAGCTCAGGGCCGCAAGTTGGGTGTATTCTCATACGCCATCAGGCTTGAAAACGATATGTCGTATTTCGAAGACCTGCTTAAAGTCTTTATAACATACGATGACTGCGCATTTTTCTTCGTCCTGCCCGACGAAGAGATAACTTCAGAATATCTTCCGCTTATCTCTTCGTGCTCGAACGTGATTTATATCCTTCCCGCTTTCGGAGACAGCTGCGGAACGAATTCGCATATGCTGAAGAAAAAGCAGGTATGGACAGGCCTTTACGCTTACTATGACGAGAGCGACGCGGAAAACACTATATCCGACGACTCGGTCTGGGACTATATCCCGCAGGAATGTTCTTTCCTGTTCTTCATAGCCAAAGACGGCGTGCCTATGAAATACATAGAAAAAACCGCCCAGCGCGTAAAAGAAATGCGAATCGCACCGACGGTCCCTCTTTTTCTGTTCGATCTTTATGGTGATTCAATGCAGATACAGCGTCTTATTTCAGGCAATGAGCTTTTCTATGAAATACTCTCGAACGGCGCCATTCATACAAGCAGCGGCGATATCGCCTCAAAAGGCGGCCTTCCCGATCTTGAACAGCTGTTTTCAGGCAGTCTCGCCTGATTTATCCCGCTTCCCTGCCAAGCCTGCGTATGAGCTCCTTTATGGCTCCTACAAAGGCTTTCGGCGGATAAGCGCAGCCCGAATCCAGCCAGTATGTGACTGCCATTATATACGCTTCACAGAACATCTTTCCAATTATGTCGCGAAACTCTATATCGCCCCATGTGTCTTCAAACATAAAGTCCACTATGGGCAGCATAGATTCTATAAGATATTCGCGCAATGAATTCTGCCCTTCTATCTTAAAAGCGCTTCTGTAGAACTTCTGGTCTTTATAGAACATTTCGCATACCGCTTCCAGAAGATCCCAGCCGTTTTCACACTGCGTGCTTCCTATCATGCCGATGAAATCCGAATAAAATATCCAGTTCATCAGATCGTATTTGTCTTTAAAATGATAATAAAAGCTCTTCCGGTTCATTCCGCAGCCGTCGCATATGTCCGTAATGCTTATCTTAGCGAAGCTTTTTTCGGACATAAGCTTTTTCATCGATCTGGCAAGAGCGTTTTTTGTGCCGTTAGATTCAGTCATACCCCACCTCTTTTATCTGCTCGAAAGAGTAAATTTAAACGCGACTCCGTTCTGATAATTTTCAGCCCAGCATTTCTGCATATGCTGATCCATTATCGCCTTTACGATGGACAGGCCTATACCGCTTCCGCCGTACTGCCTTGTCCTCGCCTTATCTACTTTATAAAATTTATCCCATATCTTGTCAAGCTCATCTTCAGGTATAGGCTCTCCCGTATTGAACACTGTGACCGTCACCGTTCCGTCTTTTTCCACGCACGAAATATGTATCTTTTTCTCTCCGCTTAAGTGGTTGAGCGCGTTTGAGAAATAATTTGTGATAACCTCTTCTATCATAAGCTCGTCGCCCCAGACATAAAGATCGTCGGGACAGTCCGTCATCACGGTAGCGCCTTTTTCCTTTATTATGATATCGGAAGCGTTCACCACACCTTTTATGAGCTCGGCCAAATTGAATCTTTCCATGTCCAGCCTGTTCTGGCCTGATTCAAGCTGGCTCAATGAAAGAAGCTGACGGACGAGCCTGTTCATTCTCTGCGCCTCGTCGATGATGACGTCGCAGTAAAAATCCCTGCTCTCGGCGTCCTGCGACATCTCCTTTAAGCCCTCGGCGTAGCCCTGTATAAGCGTGATAGGCGTTTTGAGATCATGAGAAACGTTTGAGAGGAACTCCTGTCGCATTTCGTCTATCTCTTCTTTTTCTTTTATATCTTTCTCAAGCTGGATATTCGCGCTTTTCAGTTCGCTTATCGCCCTTTCAAGATTTTTCGACATAGTATTGAAATTGGCTCCGAGCTGCCCTATCTCGTCTTCTCCGCCGCTCGTATATTCAGCCTCAAAGTCCAGCTCGGCCATTCTTTTAGAAAGCGCGCTCAGCTCCTCCACCGGACCGGTCAGCTTGCTCGTTATCTTCCAGATTATTAAAGCGCTTGCGGCCAGCATAACGCAGCCTATCATTATATAAAACTGCAGCGAGATATAAACCGCATCTTTTATCGTATCTATAGGATATCTGACCACATAATAATAACCGTTGTCAAGCTGCCCGAAGAGCTGAAGATATTCGACGTCGTCCGTAAAATATATGACCTGATAATCCTCAGTCTGATAGCGTATCTTTGTGCTGTCCTTCTCCATGTTCATAACGCTTCCGAAAAGACGGTTTACCATATTTTCTCCGTCCTGCGAATTCGTTCCTGCAAAGCGGAGCATTTCGTCGGCGAGCGCGAATACAAGCCCGTTCTGGGAGCAGTATGTCATAAACGCCTCAACGTCTTCCGATGAGTTCGACTCGTTTATCCTCTCATAGCTCTCTATAAGTATCTTCTGCTTATTGTCAGTGTAAAACCTCTCCAAAAGGGCATAATGAAAAAAGCCTATTGCCAGCAGCGTTACCACTATAATGGCAATAAACATAAAGGCAATACGCTTTTTTAAAGATCTTTTCATTATTTATCAGCCTCGAATTTATAACCCATTCCCCAAATGGTCTTTATATAATTACCTTTTTCGCCCATTTTGCTCCTGAGTTTTTTAACATGTGTGTCAATAGTTCTGGCATCTCCGTAATAGTCGTAATTCCAGACGTTATTAAGTATATTTTCTCTCGAAAGAGCAATACCCTTATGCTCGATAAAATACGTCAGAAGCTCGAATTCCTTATAGCTTAAGTCGATAAGCTTTCCGTCGATAGTGACCGTGCGCGCCGTTTTGTCGACAGTGATCCCGTTCACTGATATGACCGAATTTTCCTCCGGACTGGAGCGCCTTAGTACGGCCCCCACTCTCGCGACAAGTATGCGCGGACTGAACGGCTTCGATATATACTCGTCGACGCCTATCTCAAATCCCGTAAGCTCGTCCTTTTCGGTATCCTTTGCAGTGAGCATGATTATCGGCACTTTGGAATTTCTCCTGATATCCTTTGCCGTCTGCCACCCGTTCAGCTTCGGCATCATAACGTCCAGTATTACAAGATCTATATTTTTCTCGGAATAAAATATCTCAAGGCATTCTTCGCCGTCCGATGCTTCAAGAACCCTGTAATTATTCATTAAAAGAAAGTCTCTGACGAGCTTGCGTATCCTGCTCTCGTCGTCCACAACAAGGATAGTTTTCTGCTCCATATATCATTCACCTTCCTTTTTTAATATCTGATATTTTAACTCCGTATTGTGTTCAAAATATGAATGCTCGGTCCAATACCCCAAGGCCACCCGCCGTTATCATTATAAAGTCCTGAACGTTCGTAATTATTTTTTAGCCGAAAGAATGCCTCTGTCCTGCCGGGTATAACTCTGTTAAACATAACTTTCTCCGTGCAGGCGTTTTTATCTTTACTGTTTTTTTAATATTATACGGCGGTGCTTTTTTCATACACGCACTTTCCGCCTATGTACGTCTTTTCGACGCTTACTTTATCGATATCTTCCGCAGATATCTCAAAGATATCCCTATCAAGGATAACGAAATCCGCGTTATATCCCGCTTTAAGCTGTCCCTGATCTTTAAATCCGGCTATTTCAGCGGATTCTTTTGTATAGAGTATCACGGCCGTTTCAACGTCCACCGCCTGATCTGCTCCGCAGTCCGTGCCGTCGTACGCGCGTCTTGTGACAGCTCCCTTTATGTTCGGAAACGGGTCGGACGGAACAGCCCACGAAGTCGCCGGAGCGTCAGTTGAAAAACAAAGCTTCACGCCCTTTTCAAGCATCTCCTTTATTGGATAGCAGGCCTTTATTCTGTCTGAGCCCAGATTATTAAGGTAACTTTCTATCTCCGCATACATAAAGATCGGCTGCGTAACGAACCCTATGCCTTTATCGGCGGCCTTTTGTATGCTTTCATCCGACGGCAGCGTTACATGCTCGACGCGCACGTAAGGCGCAGGACCGTCGTTCCATTTTTCTTCCGCCGCGACACGGTTTACGACTCTTTCTATAGCTTTTGTTCCCATTGCGTGCATAGACAGCTGGCAGCGGGTTTTTTTGCAGAAATTTATAGCGGTTTCCATCTGCTCGTCGCTGCACACCGAGATACCGCACGAATCGCTGTCAAGATAAGGCTCCGCCATCCACGCCGTTTTTCCCGAAACGCTTCCGTCGCCGATAAGCTTAAGCCCCGCGGCAAAAAACTGCTGTTCCTTTTCCGTACGCTCTTTGGGAATAGTGAAATCTTTGTTGCCCATAAAGAAGTCCCACATGTAATAAACTCCGACCTTCTGCTTAAAGCCTTTTTCAGCCGCAGCCTCATAAAGCGGATAGTTATCGCCTGCGTCTAAGTTTCCCATATCCGTTATGGCGACTATACCCTGTGAAGTAAGAAGCTTTCCAAGCGCGACTATATTTTCTACCGCCGTAGCTTCGTCTGTTTCCGGCATAAAAGGTGTTATAAGATTTCTGGCGTTTTCCTTTAAAACGCCGGTCGGCTCTCCGTTTTCATCCCGTTCTATCTCTCCGCCGTCGGGATCAGGAGTGTTCCTGTCTATACCGGCTATCTCCAAAGCCTTGCTGTTTACGCAGCGTATATGTCCGCAAGTACGCATTATAGATACCGGCGAATCGCTGCAGCCCTTATCGAGATCCCATCTGGTTAATGAGCGGCGCTCTTTGAATTTCCCCTCGTCGTATCCCCATCCAAGGCACCAGCTGCCCGCGTCGTTTTCAGCACGCCATTTTTTTATCTCTTCTGTCAGTTCTTCGATAGAATATATGTCAGGCGGAAGGGCTGATATCTGTTTTGAAAAATCGGCAAGCATCAGCGGGTGCATATGAGCGTCCACAAATCCCGGTATAACCCTCTTTCCTTTAAGGTCTACCCTTTTACATCCTGACGGCGCAAAGGCGTCTGCCTCTTTTTTATTGCCGATCCTGCTTATCTTTCCGTCAATAACAAGCATTGCCTCGGCGTAAATATTTTCTTTATCAGATGTAAATATTTTTCCGTTCTCAAAAATGCAGCTTTCCATTCTTACCTCTTTTCGATTACAGTGCGTATGGCTGGCTTTTCCTGCCTGTTATTTTATATATTAAAGAGCCTGCTATGAAACCGATCGCCGCAGGCACTACCCACGCGAAGCCCAATTTTGCAAGCGGTATCTTATATATAACGCTCATTATGCCAGATACGTCGAACGGCAGGATACCCGAAACCTGGGCCACGTTCAGCGCGTCGAAAAGCGACATTACTGCCGCGACGATAACAGCGCCTTTCCATGCTCCGTCGTTAGGTA
>DVOP01000137.1 GCA_018713465.1 Candidatus Alectryocaccobium stercorigallinarum
AATGCGTCTTTCTTCTAAGGTTAAATGTGAAAAAGAATTAGTAGCGCTCATATAATACCTGCCTTTCCAATGGCTGTCAGGTATATAAGAGTGTAAGACTAAATGCAACAATTGTGCAGGTGGAAATAAGCGTAAGACTAAAATCCACTTTGCCGCCTTCAAAGTGGAAATAAACTTTTCACTTCAGCTTGGTATTTTAAGGCAGGATATTTTATAAAACGCTTTACTTTGATAAAATTAGGTAATATAATCTTAGAGAAAAAATTTTATCTTGGATATTTAACGGACATGTTCTATTCCCGAAAAAAGAAAACCGGAAAGCAAGATTTTGCGGGGGCGGCATATGCGTAGCCCTCTGTTTTTTGTGAAAAAAAGGGTAATTGCTTTTATATGCGCCCTGCTTTTTGTTTCAGCGTTTTTAGCCGGATGCACAAGCTGCTCGTCTTACTTAAATATAAATATTCCGGGTAAATCCATGAGCGAGCGTACTTCGTATCTTATGCACACGGTGGTCGTGCAGAGATGGTACGGGGAAAACGCGGAAAAGACATGCGATGAAATCGAAGACGCGCTCGGCGAATTTGAAAATCTGGCGTCTCTTTATATAGAAGACAGTGAGATAAGCCGGATAAACGACGCTGCCGGAAAGGAATATGTTCAGGTATCCGATGAGCTGTTTTATCTGCTTAAGAGGGCAAAGCAGCTCGGCGATGAGTCGGACGGAGCGTTCGATGTAACGATAGGACCGCTCGTTCTTTTGTGGAACGTCACCGGACAGGACGGAGCCCCGCATGTTCCGGAGCAGGAAGATATCGATGAAGCCTTAAAGAAGGTAGATCATACGAAGCTTCTTCTTGATGAGGAAAACAGCGCTGTCATGCTCGCTGACGAGGGCATGAAGCTGGATCTTGGCGGAGTCGCCAAGGGATATGCCGCAGGCCTTATGCGCGATATTGCCGAAGAGAATGAGGTAACGGGCTATCTTTCTATAGGCGGAAATATGCTTGTCATCGGAGACGATCCTGACGGTGAGCCGTTTGTAGTCGGTCTGAGGGATCCGCTTAAGGACGCCAACTCGTATTTTGCGACGATAGACATCACCGGCTATACGATGGCCACTTCAAGCGCGGCCGAGATTTTTTTCGAAGAAGACGGCGTAAAATATCATCATATACTCGACCCGAAGACCGGATATCCCGGATATACAGACCTGCTTCAGGTGACAGTCGTATCAGAGGACGGACTTTTAGCGGACGCGCTGTCTACCACGATATTTTTAAAGGGCAGCGGCTGCCTTGAAGAGTATATGGACAGAGACGACTGCATGGTATTGGCGGTGACAAAGGACTGCGAGGTTTATGGTTCTGAGGACATCTGGAACATAGTCACGCCAACGGATACGGAAGATTACAGCTTTATGGCTGATTGAATAGATAATGTTTTTATGTTAACCTCACTTTGAACTCAGCAGCAAAGTGTTGTAATATATTTAATTTAGAAAGAGATGAGGAGGTGAGCTTTCCCGTGAAACATTTAATGGGCGTTAAGGTGCCGCATTTTAAAAACACCGCGCATGACACGCCGATAAAGATGGAAGTGCCGGCGCAGGTCACTATTCCGATGGTAATGCATATCGGCGCTCCGTGTAAACCCGTTGTCGCAAAAGACGACGAGGTTAAAGTCGGACAGGTGATCGGTGAACCGCAGGGGTTCGTAGGCGCGCCTATACACGCGACAGTTTCAGGAAAAGTAAAAGAAGTTAAGAATATGCAGCTTGCCGCCGGAAGTTTCCCGGTAGTTGTTATCGAGTCGGACGGCCTTCAGACCGCATGGGAGGGGATAACCCCGCCGGATATCCATGACAAAGAAAGCTTTTTGGCTGCAGTGCGCGCAAGCGGTCTTGTCGGACTTGGCGGAGCTGGATTCCCGACAAGCGTTAAGCTGACTATCAAAGAGCCGGCAGTTGCCGAGTATCTTATCATCAACGGCGCTGAGTGCGAGCCGTATCTTACGTCAGACTTGAGCGCTATGATGCAGGATTCTGAGGATCTGATAACTGCAGTTCAGTACGTATGCAAATATGTCGGTATCAAAAACGTGATAATCGGCATAGAAAACAACAAGCCCGAGGCTATCGAGCTGTTCAAGAGCAAAGCGTCTGAGATAGGAAATAATTTCAGCGTAAAAGTGCTTCCGTCACAGTATCCGCAGGGAGCTGAGAAGGTGCTGATCTATAACTGCACGGGCAGGACTGTTCCGGCAGGAAAACTTCCTATAGACGTAGGCTGTATCGTTATGAACGTTACATCGCTTGTTGTTTTAGGAAAATTCATAAAAACCGGAATGCCGCTTGTTGAGAAGTGCGTGACCGTTGACGGTTCGGCAGTTAAAAAGGCCGGAAAGGTTGTTGCGCCTATCGGAACTTCCGTAAAAGACGTTGTAAACGCGCTCGGCGGATATAACGGTCAGCCGAAGAAGATACTTTACGGCGGACCTATGATGGGTACGGCTATCCCGACAGACGAGGAGCCTATCATCAAAAATACGAACGGCCTTATCATTATGAATGAGAAAGACGCCGTTGTTCCGGAAGAAACAGAATGTATAAACTGCGGACGCTGCGTAGCGCATTGTCCGTTCAGCCTTATGCCCAACAGGATCTCAAGAGCATACAAGTTAAAAGATGTTGAAGAGCTTAAAAACCTTCATGTTACAACATGTATGGAATGCGGCTGCTGCTCATATGTATGTCCGGCTAAAAAGGATCTTGTGCAGACGAACAAGCTTGCAAAAGCTTTGGTAATGAAGAAAAAGTGAGGAGGATATAGAAAATGAATGAAAATCAGCTTGTTATGAATATTTCTCCTCATATACGCGCAAAAGATTCTACGAAGACTATTATGAGGGACGTAATAATCGCGCTTATGCCGGCGCTTGTAGCGGCGGTAATTATATACGGCGCGAGAGCTTTAGCTGTTGTTGCGGTCAGCGTTGCGGCGGCTGTCGTTTCAGAGTTTTTGGCTGAAAAGGCTATGCAGAAGAAAGTGACGGTCAAGGACTGTTCGGCGATCGTGACCGGTATCCTTGTCGCGTATTGCTGTCCGGTCGGAATACCGCTTTGGATGGCGGCTTTCGGAAGCGCTGTCGCTATAGTTATAGTAAAGCAGCTGTTCGGCGGAATCGGACAGAACTTCGCTAACCCGGCTGTAACGGCCAGGATCATTTTGTTTATTTCATTTGCCGGCCCGATGACAGACTGGGCAACAGGCTATCCGGACATCATCGCAGGATCAACGCCTCTTGCCACAATGGATTCTACATATATGGATCTGTTCATGGGAAATATTTCAGGCTGCCTCGGCGAGACATGCAAGCTTGCGCTTCTTATCGGCGCCGCTTACCTGTTCATCAGAAAGGTCATCGCATGGTATACGCCTGTATGCTTCATCGGTTCCGTGTTCCTTTTAAGCGCGGCTTTAGGACAGGATCCTGTATACGCTATCCTTTCAGGCGGCGTATTCCTTGGAGCGTTCTTTATGGCAACAGATTATGTAACATCGCCGTCGACTAAGCTCGGACGCGCTATATTCGGTATAGGCTGTGGCTGCATAACAGTTCTTATAAGAGTATACTGTAGCTATCCGGAAGGTGTTTCATTCGGAATCCTCCTTATGAATATCCTTTCGCCGCACATCGAGCGTCTTACGATGGCAAAAACGTTTGGAGGTGACGGGAAATGAAAAAAGAAGGATATGTAGTACCTGTCATAGTCCTTACAGCAATATGTCTTGTATTTGGATTTTTGCTCAGCTATGTCAATTCGATAACGTCGCCGATAATTTCGGCAGCGGAAGCTGAGGCGGCTGAGCTTGCTAAGAAAGAAGTGCTTCCGGACGGAGATTCTTTCGTAGAGATAACTGACGTTGAGCTTCCTGAAGAAATAGATCAGGCGTTTGCGGCTGAAAACGGCGCAGGCCATGTATATTTCGCGACAGGAAACGGATATGGCGGAGCAATGCAGATAATCGTCGGAATAGACGCCGACGGTATCATTACCGGAACTCAGGTACTTTCACACAGCGAGACAGCCGGCCTTGGAGCGCGTGTTGCTGAGGAAGCCTGGAACTCGCAGTTCCCGGGACAGGATTCATCGCTTTCCGGAGTATCGATAATAAGCGGTTCGACTATTTCATCTAACTGCTTTATAGAACTCGTTCAGGCTGCGTTTGAAGCCAACGACATTTTAGTTGCAGAGGGGGTGTGATTCCATGGCAGGTAAAAAACCAAGCAAATTAAAAGTGTTGACAGCGGGAATCATAAGAGAGAACCCCGTACTCGTGCTTATCTTAGGAACATGTCCTACGCTTGCGGTCACAACTTCGGCGACAAACGGAGCCGGAATGGGACTTGCGGCGGCGATAGTTCTTATAGGTTCTAACGTGGTTATTGCCGCGCTCAGAAACCTTATACCTGATAAGGTACGTATACCTTGTTACATCGTAGTTATCGCAAGTTTTACGACTTTGATAGAAATGCTGTTCGAGGCTTTCATACCCGATCTGTATGAAGCGCTGGGACTGTTTCTGTCGCTCGTTGTTGTTAACTGTATAATCCTTGGACGTGCCGAGGCGTTTGCGAGCAAGAATACTATAGTTGATTCGCTTCTTGACGGCGTCGGAATGTCTATCGGATTTACGTTCGCGCTTTTGTTCATGGGCTCTATCCGTGAGATATTGGGAAGCGGAACATGGTTTGGAATGCAGGTATTCCCGGAGGGAGCTACTACTATTTCAATAATGACTCTTGCGCCGGGCGGATTCTTCACATACGGCTGCATTATCGCCCTTATCAATAAGCTGACAAAGGGCAGGGCTATAAAGAAGAAGGATTTCGATTGTGAATCATGCGGAGGCTGTGCTGGCGGAAGCTGCACGGGCTGCGCTAAAGCGGAAGGAGGAAGTGCAAAATGACGAATTTTATTATCATACTCCTTTCCTCAATACTTGTTCAGAACTTCGTATTATCAAGGTTCCTTGCAATATGTTCGTTCTTAGGCGTATCAAAGAACCTTAAATCTGCTATGGGAATGGGCGTGTGCGTTATCTTCGTTATGCTCGTTTCTACGGCGGTTACATGGCCTGTATATCATCTGATACTTGAGCCTAACGGGCTGGGATATCTTCAGACCATCGTGTTCATACTTGTAATCGCTTCACTCGTACAGTTTGTTGAGATGTTTGTTAAGAAGACTTCTCCAACGCTTTACAGCGCTCTTGGGATCTTCCTTCCGCTCATTACAACAAACTGCGCGGTACTCGGAGTTGTTGTTCTTAACATAACAGAGTCATACAATTTTGCTGAGTCTATGGTAAACTCGCTTGGAGCAGGTCTTGGCTACCTCTTAGCTATGTTCCTGTTCAACGGCGTAAGAAGTAAGGTAGACAACGCAGATGTGCCGGCGTCCTTTAAAGGCGTTGGTATCACGCTTGTAGCGGCGTCTGTCGTGTCACTGTCATTTTTCGGATTTACCGGTCTTACTACCGGATTGTTTGGGTGAGGTGAGAGCTTATGAACGGAATAGTTATTGCTGTAATAGTAGTCACGGTCATAGGCCTTGTCTGCGGAATAATGCTGGCGGTCGCTTCAAAGTTTATGGCTGTTCCTGTTGACGAGCGTGTCGATCAGGTCAGAGAGTGTCTGCCGGGCGCCAACTGCGGTGCTTGCGGATTTGCAGGCTGCGACGCGTATGCGGCGGCAATCGTAGAAGACCCTTCTATAGGGGCTAATAAGTGTGTGCCGGGAGGAGCCGCTGCTGCTGAAGGCATTGCGGCGGTGCTTGGAATAGACGCAGGCAGTGTTGAGCCTATGGTAGCAAGGCTTAAATGCAACGGTACATGCAACAATACCGAAGCTAAGGCTGAGTGGCAGGGCAAGCAGACCTGCGCCGGAAGCAAGCTGCTTTTCGGCGGGAAAAATAAATGCTCATACGGCTGTATAGGATTTGGCGACTGTGCTGCTGTATGTCCTCAGAATGCTATCGACGTTTACAACGGTATCGCGCATGTGGATCCTGACCTTTGCATAGGCTGTACGCTCTGCGAGCAGACATGTCCTATGGGCGTTATCTCAATGATACCGAAGAAAGCCGCTGTTGCGCTTGAGTGCAGCAACAAGGATAAAGGCAAAGACGCTATGGCGGTCTGCAAGGTTAGCTGCATAAGCTGCGGCAAGTGCGCGAGAGGCTGTGAGGCCGGAGCTATTGAAATGGTAGACGGACTTCCCGTTATTGACCATGACAAATGTACCGGCTGCGGCAAATGTGCTGCTGAATGTCCGCGTAAGTGCATAGCCGATTTAAGAGCCAATGCAGGCGTAAACAAGGCTGCGGGCTGATATATTTTAAATGCTGGTCACGGGCAGGGCAGTTAATGCTTTGCCCGTTTTCGTTTGTACATTTGCGCATTAAGTGTCGTGTTGACAAAAAAAGTTTCAGCAGGTATGATGTGTCAAGGATAAATGGAAGAAAATATTTTTGATTTAATATCATTTTATTTACGAGGAGATACAGATGAAAAAAAAGATAATAGCCGCAGCAGCGGTTTTAGGCGTAGCAGTTATGGCCGGAGGCTGCGTATCCGGAGGCACTGGTATATCAAGTGAGATCGCCGACGCAGATATATGGCAGGAGGTTGGAAGCCTTGAAGAAGCTGAAGAAGCTATGGGATTCGAACTGACTCTGCCTGATATGTCTGACTACGGCGAGGCTTCGGCTTATAATGTATGCGTCGCTCTGACTGAGATAGAGGTGCAGTACGGTTCTTTGGATTCAAGGGGAGCATATATCCGTAAGGCCGAAGACGACGGCGATATAAGTGGAGATTATGAGGAATACGCGTATGAGGAAGAAGTCGCCGTAGGAGAAAATACGGTAACATTTAAGGGCGCTTCCGAAGATGAGATAAATCTTGCGGTATGGAACGCGGGCGATTACGCTTATTGTATAAAAGTAACAGACGGCGTTTCTTCCGACGTTATGAATGAGCTTGCAGCAGGAGTTGAATAAGAGTCAGCGGCGGGGTAAGAGTCTTTCTGCCCCGCTCTTTATAAAAGTATACATTTTGAAAACATCAGGAGGTTGACATGGATTACACAATAGGAACAAAATGTTTGCGCGGCGGATATACGCCGGGAAACGGCGAGCCGAGACAGGTGCCGATAATTCAGTCTACTACGTTTCGCTATGAGAGCAGCGAGGCTATGGGGAAACTTTTTGACCTGGAAGCGTCAGGATATTTTTATACACGTCTCCAGAACCCTACTAACGACTATGTAGCGGCGAAGATAGCGTCTCTTGAGGGAGGCACGGCGGCAATGCTTACGTCATCAGGACAGGCGGCTAACTTCTTCGCGCTCTTTAATATATGTGAAGCGGGAAGCCATATAGTATCGTCTTCGTCTATTTACGGAGGAACATTTAATCTCATCTCCGTAACGATGGCCAAGATGGGAATAGATGTAACGTTCGTTTCGCCCGACTGCACAGAGGAAGAGCTGAACGCGGCGTTTAAAGATAACACAAGAGCCGTGTTCGGAGAGACTATCGCAAATCCGGCGCTTACCGTGCTGGATATCGAAAAATTCGCAAAGGCGGCTCATGCCCACGGCGTTCCGCTTATTGTAGATAATACGTTTCCGACGCCGATAAACTGCCGTCCGTTTGAGTGGGGCGCTGATATCGTAACGCATTCCACGACGAAGTATATGGACGGACACAGCGCGGCTGTAGGCGGAGCTATTGTAGATTCAGGTAATTTCGACTGGCTTGCACATGCGGATAAATATCCGGGTCTTTGTACTCCGGACGAGTCATATCACGGTATCGTGTACGCTGAGAAATTCGGACAGGGCGGAGCTTTTATAACAAAATGTACGGCTCAGCTCATGCGTGACCTCGGCTGCATACAGTCACCGCAGAATGCGTATCTTTTGAATTTGGGTCTCGAGTCTCTGCACATACGTATGGCTAAGCATGTTGAAAACGGCCAGGCTGTCGCTGAATTTTTACATGACCAGCCGAAGGTTAAGCATGTTACATATTCGGGACTTCCGAGTGATTCATACTATGATATCGCTCAGAAATACCTGCCTAACGGCGGGTGCGGTGTAGTTTCGTTTGAATTAGAGGGCGGACGCGCTGCGGCTGAGAAGTTTATGAAGGCTTTGAAGATGGTATTCATCGAGACGCATGTTGCCGACGCGGTAAGCTGCTGCTTAAATCCGGCTACGTCGACTCACCGCCAGATGACCGACGAACAGCTCGCTGAGGCTGGAATACCGGCAGGACTTATAAGGCTTTCATGCGGACTTGAAGATAAGGAAGATATCATCGCGGATCTTAAGCAGGCGCTTGAGAGTATTTGAATATAAATAATAAATATTAAAACGGAAGAACTTTCCACCGGAGACCGCTCGCGCTTAGTACTCGCGTAGCAGTACTAATCTCAAACTTTGTTTTCGATAAGTACTGACGCTGCGTATGTCTCCTACTGGAAAAGTTCTTCCGCTTTTTATTTAGGAATTTCAAATAACTTTAACCGCCTGCTAATATCCGCGATTGCGGGGCGGTTGGGAACAGGTGTGTTTAGTTCACAACATTTTGTGGCTTGCCGTTCAGATAGCAGCGGATATTGTTGGCCACGATATCTATAAGCTTCTGGCGGGTCTCTTTTGCCGCCCACGCTATGTGAGGCGTTATAATGCAGTTTTCGCATTCAAGCAGCGGGTTGTCAGGGCTCATGGGTTCTTTGGAGACCACGTCGCAGCCTGCGGCGAATACTTTTCCGCTTTTAAGGGCGTCGGCAAGGTCGCGTTCATTTACGAGCGGGCCGCGCGCCGTGTTTAAAATGATGACTCCGTCTTTCATTTTTCTGATGGCTTCAGCGTTTATCATGCCTTTATTCACGTCCGTAAGAGGGCAGTGGAGCGAAACTATATCAGACTGCGCGTACAGCTCGTCTAAAGATACGACTTTCACGTCGGGGTCGTTTACCTTTGAAGGCGTACGGGTGTTTACAAGCACGTTCATTCCGAAGGCTTTAGCGGCTGCGCATACCGATCTTCCTATCTCTCCGTATCCGACTATACCGAGTGTTTTGCCGGCGATAGAAATAAGCGGCGTTTTCCAGAAGGTAAAGTCGATCGAGTTTGCCCACTCGCCGTTTTTTACGGCGGCGTTGTGCAGCGCGACTTTATTTGTTATTTCAAATAAAAGAGCGAATACCATCTGGACTACGGCTTCAGTGCTGTATGCCGGAGCGTTTGTGACGGTTATGCCTGCGCTGCGCGCATACTGCAGGTCTACTACGTTATATCCGGTAGCGATGACGCCTATGTATTTAAGCTTTGGACAGCTGCGCATAACTTCTTCGTCGATTATAGATTTGTTCGTAAGCAGCATATCCGCGTCTTTGCCTCGTTCTATGACCTCGCTTTTGAGAGTGCTGCGGTCATATACCGTAACGCTTCCGAATTCCTCGAGCGCGCTCCATGAAAGGTCGCCGGGGTTAGTTGTATTTCCGTCTAAGACTACAATATTAAATTTTTTATCCATATCAGTTCTCCGTTCTTCCGCGCCGAACGCGGCATTTATCATCAATTTATTTATGACTTCCTGCTCTGATAAAGGTCGTAGTAGAAACCTTTTTTGGCAAGAAGCTCTTCATGCGTTCCCTGTTCCAATATATGTCCGCTGTTCATTACAAGTATCAGGTCTGAGTTTACTATAGTGGAAAGCCTGTGAGCGACTATAAAGCTCGTACGGCCTTTCATAAGCCTGTCAAACGCCTTTGTGATACGTATTTCCGTCATTGAATCGACGCTGGACGTGGCCTCGTCCAAAATGAGCATAGACGGGTCTGTGAGCATTACCCTCGCAATGCAGAGCAGCTGCTTTTGGCCTTCTGAAAGATTGCCTCCGTCCTCGCCTATGAGCGTATCATATCCGTTCGGAAGCTTTTCGATAAAGTCGTCGGCGTACGCGTTGTGCGCGGCGGCCTTTATCTCGCTTTCTGTAGCGTCAGGACGTCCGTAGGCGATATTTTCGCGTATAGTCCCGGTTTTTAGCCATATATCCTGGAGCACCATTCCGTAATGGCTGCGTACTTCGCGATGGCTCATCGTGTTTATGTTTTTCCCGTCGATATTTATGCTGCCGCCGCGGACGTCATAAAACCTCATAAGAAGATTTATAAGCGTCGTTTTGCCGCAGCCGGTCGGACCGACTATAGCTATCCTCTGTCCGGGCTCTGCCTTTAAATTGAAATTTTCGATAAGCGGCACCTTAGGGTCGTATGAAAAGCATACGTTGTCAAACGATACGGCTCCCGCATGGTTTTCCGGCGCCGAAAAATCACAGTACGGATCCTCGGCGGAGGACGCCTCAAGGACTTCGAAAACGCGTGAGGCTGACGCAAGCGCGTTCTGGAATTCGGTTATAGTGCCGGTTATCTCGTTGAACGGTTTTGAATACTGGTTCGTATAGCCGAGCAGCGCGGATAGATTTCCGACCGTGAGGCTTCCGCCTATTACATAGAAGCCGCCCATTATAGTCACGATAGCGTACAGCGCAGCGTATATAAGGCGGGTTGACGGATTCACCAGCGACGAGAAAAAAGTGGCTTTCAGGCTGTATTTTGAAAGTATCTCGTTTTTTTCGTCGAATTCCGCACGGCTCTCGTCCTTGTGGTCGAAAGCATATATGAGCTTCATGTTTTCTATGGACTCGTCGGTAAAAGACGTCATTTCGCCGCGGCTTTCCGACTGCTTCCTGAACATTTCATGCGTCCTTGAAGCAATGAACTTCGTAAGGGCGAAGGAAGCGGGACTTAAGGCGACTACTGCTATAGTTATGAACGGATTTATACCGGCCATAAATATGATGGTAAGTATTATGGTGAGTATGCCGTTGAAGACCTGCGTGAAGCCCATCAGCAGGCCGTCGGATATCTGCTCGATGTCCGTTACGCAGCGGCTTAAAAGCTCTCCGCTCGTATTTGAATCAAGATAGGAAAGCGGAAGCTCCTGTGTCTTTTTGAATATCTGGCTTCTGAGCTGCTTTATTATCTTGAAGGTCAGGGCGTTGTTCATATAGCCCGTTATCCACTGGCTTAAGGCGCCTGCGGCTATTATCGCGACGGTTATTGCCGCAATGCGAAGTATGCCGTCTATATCTACGTTGCCCTTTGAAATTATAAGGTCGACTCCGCGTCCGAACATTACCGGAACGAGCAGCGAGCATACGACGGAAATAGCGGTCATTATAAGAGAGATTATAAATAATGCCGAGTATGGCCGTATATAGGCGAGCAGTTTGATTATCGTACTTTTTTTCTTTTTCATACCGCCGCCTCCTCGCCGAACTGCTGTGAACGGCATATTTCATTGTAAACCGGACAGCTTGCGAACAGCTCGCTGTGAGTCCCGACACCGACCAGATGGCCTTTATCCATGACTAAGATGAAGTCCGAATTGTAAATCGAAGAAACTCTCTGCGAAACGGTCAATACAGTGCAGTTTTCTTTATTTGCGAAAACTGAGTTTTTCACATGTGATTCCGTCGCGTAATCGAGCGCGGAATAGCTGTCGTCTAATATAAGTATTCCGGATTTTTTGATAAGCGCTCTTGCTATGGCAAGACGCTGCTTCTGGCCTCCTGAAAAGTTCCTTCCGTTTTGCGAGACCGGAAGATCGAGTCCGAGACCCTTTGCCTTTATAAAATCGATCGCGCCGGAATCCGTAAGAGCGCCCCAGCATTCTTCGTCTGAGGCGTTCTTGTCGCCCCATTTAAGGTTGCTGCGCACTGTTCCCTTAAAAAGCACTGCTTTTTGCGGAACGACGGCTAGGTTGTCTGTAAGAGAGCGTATATCGTAGCTTTCGACCGGAACGCCGTTTAAAAGTATCTCTCCTCCGGTGCGTTCATAATATCTGGCGATAAGGTTTACAAGAGTGGTCTTTCCAGAAGCCGTAGCGCCGATTATCCCTACCTTGGAGCCTGCCGGAATATGGCAGGAGATATTTTCGATCGCCGGATTCCCTCCCTCACTGTATGAAAAAGAAACATTTTTAAGCCTGATGTCGACGGCGTCTAAATTTGCGAATGTTTCAGAGCCGTTCGCAAGAGACGGCTTGGTCTTAAGGACATTTTGTATCCTTTTGAAGCATGCGATAGCCTTTGAAAGTACAAGGATAACGTTTGCGAATTTTATGAGCTCGACGAGTATCTGAGACATATAGTTATACAGCGCGATAACTTCGCCCTGCTGCATATCTCCGATACTGACGTTGACGGCTCCTGAATACAATATAAGTACGATAGCTAAATTGATTATCGCAAAGGTAAGAGGATTTAAAAGCGAAGAAACCTTGCCTGCTTTTATCTGGCTTTCGTACAGCTTTTCATGACGCTCGTCAAACTGGCTCTTTTCAGACGTCTGACGGTTAAAGGCGCGTATTACCCTTACGCCTAAAAGGTTTTCCCTGAAAGAGCGCGTGACTTTTTCAAGCTTGAACTGCACGTCGGCGTTCATAGGCGTTGTTATTTTTATTATAAGAAAAATAACAAGTATAAGCACCGCGATAGTGCCCCAGAAGATGAGTGAAGCACGTAAGTTTATAGTGCATGACATTATTGCCGCGCCTATTACGATAAACGGCGAACGAAGCAGCAGGCGAAGCACCCAGTTTACGCCGTTCTGCACCTGGTTTATGTCGCTTGTCATGCTTGTGATAAGGGCAGACGTCCCGACGCGGTCGAGACGTTCGTAATTCAGGCCGCTTATGTGGTAGAACAGCTCTTGCCTTAAAGCGCTGCTCACGCCAACCGCGCTTTTAGCTGAAAAATACTGCGCGATGACGGCAAGAAGGAATCCCACTACGCCGAAGAAGATCATAAGTATGCCGCGGCGGATAATATATCCGGTGTCGCCGTTGGCGATACCCACGTCGATTATGTCCGCGACTATAATCGGGATAAAGAGCTCGAAGCACGCCTCGAGCATTTTAAAAAGAGGCGCGAGTATGGTTTCTTTTTTGTTTTGTTTGAGATATATCCAGATTTCTTTCATAACTATTTGATTATAAACCATAGTTTAAATATATTAAAGAAAAAGATACGTAAGGCGATATGCAATGTTTTGTCAGAATTGAATAAAAAACTATTGGTATTTTTTTGGAATACCTTAACGAAACCGATTGTTTGGGGTGGGATTTCTATATTTCTCCAAGCGAACTATTCTCCATCACCGGA
>DVOP01000138.1 GCA_018713465.1 Candidatus Alectryocaccobium stercorigallinarum
CATAACAAATATAATAACATATACATAACAAATATAACGCAGAAGCAAATAAATACCTGTGTGAGATGTTCTGCGTACTTATAAATTCTGAGAGAAAGGAAAGAGCTATGACGTTAGAGAAAGTATTTGAGCCAATGAAAATAGGTTCATTGGAGATCAAAAACAGATTTATTGTTTCGGCGATGGTAATGAACTGCTGTACAGAGGACGGAAAAGCTACAGAGCAGTTTATAGCTTATCACGAGACGAAAGCCAAAGGAGGCTGGGGCCTTATAGTGACGGAAGATTATGCGGTCGATCCTACGGCGAAAACATACGAACATATTCCGGGACTTTGGTGCGACGAGCAGATCGAGTCACACCGCGCATTGACCGACAGAGTACATGCGGCGGGCGGAAAGATATTTGCGCAGCTTTTCCATGGCGGAAGACAGACTCAAAGATGGATAATAGGCACCGATCCGGTTGCTCCTTCAAGAATACCATGTCCGGTAAAAAAAGATATGCCGCGTGAACTGACTACGGAAGAAGTCGACGAAATGATAGAAAAATTCGGCGACGCCGCTTTAAGGGCAAAACAGGCGGGATTTGACGGAGTGCAGATCCACGGAGCGCACGGATATCTTATAACCGAATTCACATCTTACTATTCCAATAAACGTACCGATAAATACGGCGGCCCGCTTATAAACCGCTTAAGATTTCCGGTTGAGATAATAAAAAATATAAAGAAAAAATGCAGTAAGGACTTCCCGGTAGACTATAAAATTTCCGGCGAGGAAAGAGTCGAGGGAGGTTTGAATATAGAAGATACCAAAAGCATAGTACCGTTTTTGGTTGAAGCAGGAATCGACTCGCTCAATGTGTCGGTCGGCGTGTATGAGAGCTGGTACACACAGGTTCCGCCTGCGGTAATGGGGCATGGTTGGATATCAGATTACGCCGCTGCAATTAAGAGCGTTGTAGATACGATACCTGTTACAACGGTCGGCAGGGTAAACGATCCTTTTGTTGCCGAAGCGATAATCAAGAGCGGTAAGGCAGACGCGTGCTATATGGGACGCGCGTCGCTGGCGGATCCGGATCTGCCAAATAAGGCAAAGGCGGGAGATTTTGCAGACATTATACGCTGCGTCGGTTGTCTTCAGGGCTGTGCCGGAAAGATCGATACGGGCTTTACCGGACAGTGCATGCTGAATCCGAGAACAGACAGGGAATTTGAAAGGAGAATAGTAAAGACTGACAAGCCCCAAAAGGTATTTATCGCAGGCGGAGGACCGGCAGGAGCGGAATGCGCAATAGTCGCAGCTCAGCGCGGCCATGATGTTGAACTCTTTGAAAAGGAAGACAGGCTTGGCGGAATGTTTTATCTCGCGGCGATCCCGCCGTGGAAAGGTGAGATAGCGTCGTTCATCAACTGGCAGGCACAGAGAATGGAGCGTGACGGCGTAAAGGTACATTTAAATACCGGGCTTACGAAAGAGATAGTTGAAAAAGAAAAACCGGACGTGGTCGTTATAGCTATGGGAAGCAGACCGTTTGTTCCGCCTATAGAAGGAAATGATCGTCCGTTCGTATATGCAGCGACAGACGCGCTTCTTGGAAAATATGACGTGAACGGAAACATAGCGGTCATCGGCGGCGGACAGGTCGGAGGAGAAACAGCGAATTTCTTTGCGACACACGGCAATTCGGTAACGATCATAGAAATGCTGCCTGAAATATTAAAGGAAGAAGTCGATAACTGGAAAAAGTTCCTTGTGGAGTCATTGAACGAGCACGGCGTAAAGGTCTATACGGACACAAGCGTTAAGAAGATATGCGAAGACGGAACTATCCTCGCTTCTAAGGACGGAAAAGACATAGATCTTGGCAAATTTGACTATGTCCTTATGGCTTCCGGAATGCGTCCGGTTAAAGGACTTGAAGAAGATATCAAGGATCTCGGGTGCAAGCTGGTATTTGTAGGAGATTCTGAAGGAAAATCAGGAAACGCCATGCGGGCGATAGAGAACGGATATCTCGCGGGCATGGAAATATAAAACATTGAAGATCCGCGGTTAAGAACCGGGAGCAGAATAAATTTTAAAGGAGGCAATGATGGGAAAGAAACAAAAAGCCATTATTTACACCGGACCGGGCAAGTGGGAACTTACTGAAAAACCGGTTCCGGAAGTGGAAAAGGCGAACGAAGTTCTTGTGAAGATCCTTGCAGCCAGCATATGCGGAACAGATGTGCATATATTGGCGGATCCGCCGGAGTATCCGGCAAAGGTCGGCGTGACGATCGGACACGAGATAGTAGGAGAGGTAGCAGACGTCGGAAGCTGCGTAACATCGCTTAAAAAAGGCGACAGGGTAATTATGGACAACAATATCGCCTGCGGAGTCTGCGACTGCTGCAGAAGCGGAAATTCAAACGTATGCTGCAATATGGTATCTCTCGGAATGGAACTCGACGGCGCGTTCGCGCAGTACTGTGTTGCACCTGAAGGGAATCTTATAAAAATAAACAAAGACGTCCCTGTGGATACGGCCATTTTCGCTGAGCCGCTCAACTGTGTAATGGGCGGTTTCCAGAAGATAAAGATAATGCCGGGCGACGGAGTGCTTATTTTGGGCGGCGGACCTATAGGAATGTATTTTACAAAGCTTTGCAAGATGTGCGGAGCGGGAAAGGTATATGTTTCCGAGGTATCAGAAAAGAGAACGGAGCTTATAAAGAAAAGCGGAGCCGACCGCATAATCAATCCTGTAAAAGAAAAGCTGTCAGATGTAGTTCGTGAAGATTATCCTGACGGAGTCGATATAGTTATCGACTGTGTCGGAGTATTGATAAACGACGCACTCGAATGTGTAAGACCGGCAGGAGACGTCCTTCTTTTCGGGCTTAACGAAAACGCGAAGGAGTCGATCTGCCAGAGCTTTATAACAAGACATGGAATAACGGTAAAAGGAACATTTATAGGAAACAATGTTATGAATACCGTTGCAAAAGGACTTAACAGCGGAATGCTTGATTTCAGATATATGATAACTCATAAGCTGCCGCTTGAAGAGTTCGGAACCGGTCTTGAGGCAATGCGCAAAGGCGAGGCTGTAGAAGTTGTACTTTATCCGTGGGGAGAGATAAAGTAACCGCAGATTTATCAACGAAAGGAAAGGAAAAGCTATATGTCACTTTGGGATATCATTTTGATAATCGGTATACTCCTGATAGTAAACGGGATCTTTCAAACGCAGCATGCTTATGTCACGTCAAAGGTTGACAGCCAGATAAGAAAAAACAGCGGCAGGGATATAATTTACGGGGCGAGGAGCGCTTTCCTCGGAGTAAAAAACAACCAGATATGGATAGAGGCGGACAGACAGGGAAATATGGGAATGGCAAGAGGCGTAAAATCGGGATTGTTCCAGATAGCCAAAGCCTTTGAATACGATCTTACAGGGCACAATATCAGGACATACGAGCCTGAGTCCGGTATGCCGGTGCATATAGCCGGGCCTTTCGAAACAGCTAAGCGTAACTATATGAAAGCGGAAGAATTCGACCGCAAAAAACGCGAAAGGGAAAAGAAAAGAAAAACGGCATGAATATAAGATGTTTGTGCCTCGAGGGAGATTGATATGCAGATTGGTATTATTATCGTAGTTATTTTATATGAAGTCATATCCATCGCTTTTTCCGGTTGGAAGACTGCGAAGGATAATAAATCGGGAAAAAGCGATTTTGCCCTTGGCGGACGTTCTCTTGGAACATGGGCTATAGGAACAACGCTTTGTCTTACGCTTTTAGGTTCGGGACATCTGACCGGAACATGGGAAGGAGCTCTTACGATAGGCGGAGCCCAGATATGGCACGTTATGGCAAACGGCTTCGCTATGGCGCTCGGCGCCTACACCACATATAAGTGGGCAAGGCGAATGAGAGTTACTACTACAGGAGGACTTCTTAAAACTCTGTATGGCGACAAGATCGCGCTTATGGTTGCAGCCGTAAATATAGCGGTAGGCTGGGCTGTTACCTCTTTTGAAACACAGGCGCTCGGAATCATCATAAATTCTCTTACGGGAATAGATCTTCCGATATGCGTTATAATCGCGACGGCGCTCGGCTTCTTCTATGTTGCCATTGGCGGAACCAAGCAGGTCGCAATGCTGAACCAGATCAACGTAATCATACTTTATGTCGGAATGTTCGGAGCGCTCATCATACTTCTTACACAGCTTCCGGGTATGAATTTCGATACGGTAAGGGATTATTACGTAAGCAACCCGAGCTACGGGGCTGATTTCGTATCGTTTACAGGCGGAACAGAGCACTTTATACAGGTGGCTATTCCGGTTTGCGTAGCTCCGTTCTTCGCTCATATGACAGGTCAGCAGACAATACAGACAGCTGCTTCGGCAAAGAACGAAAAATCGCTTAAACGTATAGCATGGTTCGTTGGACCTATGAACGTTATCATCGGAGCTATTTCTATCTGCCTTACGCTTACGGCGCGTTCAATGCCGCAGTTCGATGGTATAAGCAATAAGCTCGTATGCACAGAGATGCTTCTTGACATGATGCCGCCGTGGTTCATGGCGATACTTATAGCGGCGTTTATAGCGGCTATACTTTCTTCTTACGGCGGATTCCTTATGGGCGCAGCGACGTCTATAGTATACGACTTCGTGAAGCTCTATAAACCGAAAATGAATGCAAAGCAGGAAACAAAGTGGATGCGTATCGCGCTCCTTATCGGAGGAATCTACTGCGGAATCATGGCGCAGACGCTGCCGACTATCGTGCTTATGTTCACATGGATATATTCGTTCATGATACCGGTTCTGTGGTATTACCTGTTCGGCTTCTGGTGGAAACGCGACGAAAGGGTTGCTCTTACGGCATTTATCGCAAGCTTTGCCGTCGCAAGCTTCGCGTCGTTCGCTTCGCCGATACTTCCGGCATGGTACAACAATATCCATATTTCGTATCAGGTAATGGTAGTTTCGCTGCTTATTATGATAATAGGAACGGCAATGAGCAAAAACGCCAAGCCGGGATATTTCAAGAGCAGGGAATGGTTCGAGTCGGAGGCTTACCGTGATTATCTTGAGGAAGTCAAGAGCGGAAACGCCTGAAAGAAAAGGAGGAAGCATAAATGTTTGTTGATATAGCTTTAAAAGCAGTGTTGGTGCAGGTGGCTATCGCGGTAGTGCTTTTGATAATAGACAAGGCGGCTGAAAAGCGCAGAAAAAATCATCCGGATAAAGAGATTTAATAGGAGGAAAGCTGATTTATGAATGAAACAGTTTTAATGATAATGCTTGTTGCAATCATGGTATTCTTCTTCATTTTCGGAATGATAGGGCTTGAGCGCAGCAAAAGGAACGGTTTTCAGGCAGACGCAGAGGCGGAACAGGCTTCGGATGAGACTGAAAGCGATTTGGAAATATAAATAATTTAGTGTGAGGTAAAAGGGATGGCTAAAGTTGTTGGAATCGGACATATAAGCTTTACGGTCATGGATATGGACAAGGCGCTCCATTTTTACGTAGACCTTTTAGGAGGAAAGCTGCTTACAAGGACGGTGGACGAGGGTCCTGAGCTTGGAAAATATGTAATGGGTAAAATGCTGACAAACCCGTATGGAAAGCTCAAGGTGGCTATGGTAGACCTTGCAGGGCTTCAGATCGAGTTCCTCCAGTATCTTGTGCCGGAAACTAATACGGCGTATCACAGGAACCCGTCTATAGCAGGCTCGGCGCATATCGCCGTAAATGTCGACGATATCGAAGGCATGGTAGCAAAGCTCAAAGCCGAGGGAGTCGAGCTCCATTCAGAGATAAATGACTGTATAAGAGACGGCGAGCTCGTTTGGAGATGGGTATATTCGAGAGACCCCGACGGCTGCTGCTGTGAAATAGTACAGCTGAATTACGACTCTGAATATATTAAAAACTCAATGAAAAAGTGAGGCTGACAGTAGAAGCAGGTGCCTGTAATGGCGTAAAAAATTGCAGATGCATCTGCTTCTGCGAAGTTCAAAATGGAGGTAGAGAAATGAACCTTAAAGGAAAAGTTGCGTTTATTACGGGCGCCGGCGGAGGTATCGGCGGAGCGGCTGCAAAGAAATGCGCGCAGTATGGAGCGCAGATCGTTGTCGCAGATCTGGCTGTCGACGCGGCTGAAAAAGTAGCGCAGGAGATACGCGAAAACGGCGGAGACGCCATAGCTGTAAAAATTGATGTAACAAGCAGGGATTCCGTAAAGACCGCGGTAGATACGGCTCTTGCGAAATATGGAAGGATCGATTGCCTTTTCAACAATGCGGGCGTATGCAAATCAAGCATGATGATAGACGGCGACGATAAAATGTATGATTTCATGATGAACATCAATGCTAAAGGCGCTTTCATCGTGGCTACGGAAATCGCAAAGGTAATGGTTAAGCAGAAAAAAGGCAGGATCGTAAGCACGTCTTCGATATCAGCTTTCAAGGAGGAATATTCAAACGGGATCTACTGTATGTCAAAGGCGGCTGTCGCAACGCTGACGAGACATCTGGCGTTGGAGCTGAGTCCTTACGGGGTAACGGCTGTTGCAATCGCCCCGGGACATATCCAGACGCAGCTTCTTCACGGCTCTTTTGTTGAAAGAGGAAAGGAAGAAGGCAAACCGGTTGAAGATTTCTATGATGAAATGAAAGGAACTATTCCGATGGGACGCCTCGGCCAGCCGGAGGAGATAGGAGATCTTGTAGCGTTCCTGTTCGACGACAGATCGGCGTATATCGACGGAAATAATATCCTCATCGCCGGTGGGAAAATCATGGGATGATACAAGGTTATCAAAGTCATGCAGCGCATGCTTGCATGCGAATGCATGACCTTGAGAACCGAACAAACATGAGGAAGGAGTATTTTACGAAGTAAAATGCGGGATTCCGAATGGTTGTAGCATTGCGGGAGTGCGAAGCACGGAGCAATGCGTAGTATCATCACAAGGTTATCAAAGTCATGCGGAGCAATGCGTAGTGTTATCCATAAGGTTAGAAAATAATAAATAAAAAATTAGAAAAAGGAGATAAAAAATGAGAGCAAATATAGCGTTCATGTATGGTCCTAAGGACTTAAGGATAGAAAATGTAGAAGTACCGGAGATCAATTCCAATCAGGTACTCATCAAAACGATGGCGTGCGGTATCTGCGGTTCAGATATTCACTGCTTTTTAGGCGAATCGGCAGAGGGCCGCTATGATATCGCACCCTACACCCCCGGACACGAGGTGGGAGGAAAGGTAGTAGCTGTAGGAGCTGACGTAGAGGGAATAAAGGTCGGCGATAAGGTAACATGCGACTGCGTAATGGCGTGCGGAAAATGCGCAAACTGCAAAGAGGGTCTTATGCCGTCGGCCTGCCTCAACATGAAAGAGCTTGGCTTCAGACCTGATTCACCCGGAGGAATGGGAGAATATATGGTCGTTGATCAGGAATATGTATATCCGATACCTGCCGACTGGTCATATGCGATGGGCGCATGGGTAGAAACATTCTCAGTAGGCTATTTCGGTATCTGGGGAAACGGCGGATATATCGATGCGTCGGATTACTGCCTTATAACAGGAGCAGGCCCTATAGGCGTTTCGGCGGCAATGGTCGCAAAGACGTCAGGAGCAAAGGTCATCGTATCTGATATGAACGCTGTAAGGCGTGAAAGAGCGCTTAAATACGGCGCGGATGTAGTCCTTGACCCGACGGACCCGGATTATTATCAAAAAGTGAAAGAGGCTACCGACGGACACGGCCCGTCAGTCATAGCGGAGGCTTCTGGCTCAAACGGAGCTTTAGCGGCGATCTTCGACCTTGCAGGACACAGCTGCCGCGTAAACCTTATCGGACATTCAATAGGAAGAAAGGTTCCTGTAGAGATAGGCAAGACAATCTGGAGCACGCTGCGCATCAAGGGTTCAGGCGGAACAAAGAACTTTATGCAGAGGACAATCAGGTTTATAAGCGCGATAAAAGACAAATATGATTTCGATGCGCTTAACTCACATTACATTCCGTTCATGCAGCTTGATAAGGGAATGGACCTCGCTGTTAATCATCCGGATGAAGCGTTCAAGGTTATGCTTACATTCGATGAATAATTAAATACTCCCTTTAGATTCGGCGTCCTGCGTTTGACAAGTTTTCATATAAAAAATCATCTGCGGACGCCGTTAGTCATAAAAATAAGAAGCAGTTGGCAAACGGGTCTGTGTAAGCCTGTTTGCCAAGCGTCTAAAAAATATTTTACAGAAAGGATAAGGACGTATGAAGCTTTGCTTTAATGAAACATTGGATTCGTCGAATCTGGAAAATGATCTTGAATTATGTGAAAAGTACGGATACGACTACATAGAGATCAGGCTCGCGTATCTTCACGATTATTTAAAAAAACATACGATAGACGAGCTTAAAAAATATTTTGACACACATCATATAAAGCCTTACGGATATAATTCTATAGTTGACATAAATTTCTGCACTCCGGAGCAGTGGGAAAAGGTAAAAGAGGAATTTATATTTGCGTGCGAATCGGCAAAGGCGCTTGGAGGAAAATCTATAGTCGTGGTTCCGACATGCAGCAAGGAGGCCGACGCTAAATCGGAAAAAGAAATTTTTGAAGATTCGGTAAAGGTGCTTAAGGAGCTTTCGGATATAGCCAAGCCCTATGGAGTCATGCTTGGATTTGAGCCTATCGGTGCAGGAGATTTTTGTGTACACAGCATCAGTAAAGCGATGGATATAGTTAACGCCGTAGGCAGGGATAATGTAGGGATATCCGTGGATGCATTTAATATGTATTCGCATAACGGATTTAAGGATATAGACGATCTTAAAGATATTCCGGTTGATAAGATATGCGTATTCCATATTAATGATTCGATGGACCTGCCTATGGAAGAGCTCGATACGATGAAGCACCGCCTTTATCCGGGCGAGGGCGTTATCCAGTTAAAGGAAATGGTGGATATATTAAAAGAAATGGGATATACGGAAATGGCTTCATTAGAGCTTTTCGGAGACTGGATGTATGACGGTTCCCCCGAAGACGTTATAAGAGACGGGTATGCAAAAACCAAGGCATTTCTTGAAAGCACAGGCATAGTGGTAGGATAAAAATCAGAAGTATTTCAAAAAGGCTGTTTAAAAGCGCGTTTGGCAGTTGATTTTATAAACATGGCATGGAGGTATCGGACATGAAAGAATTGAAAGTCGGCGTAGTAGGATTAGGGCTTCTTGGAGAGCTGCATATCAACCAGCTGCAAAACGAGATAGCCGGGGTAAGGGTAGTTTCGGTCTGCGATATATTTGAAAAACGGGTCGATGAGATACAGAAAAAATATGATATCCCGAACGGATATACCGATTATGATGAAATGCTTTCGGCAGGCGGCATAGACGCCGTATTCATCATTACGAATGTTCAGGCGCATAAAGATCAGATCATAAAGGCATGCAAAGCCGGTCTTAATATTTTTGTCGAAAAGCCTCTTTCGCTTGATGTTAATGAATGTGACGAAATAGCTAAAGCGGTTGAAAAGAATAACGGAAAAGTATTCATGATAGCGCATATGCGAAGATTTGATCCATCTTATGCGGCGGCAAAAAAGGCTGTCGACGCAGGCGAGATAGGCGATGTCATCATGTTTAAGAGTACGAGCCTTGACGCCGCCGCGACCCTCAAAGTAAATGTGCCGAAAGCGCTTTCTGGTGCATTCCATCCGTGGTTCTATGAAATGGGAATACATGATACCGACCTTGCGCGGTGGTTTATAGGCAGTGAAATAAAAGAGGCGTATGCTACCGGCGGGTGCTATGTGGCAAAAGAGTTGGCGCAGGTAGATGATTATGACAACGGATTTGCCCTTGCGACATTTGAAAACGGCGCGTGCGCATATATCCATGTCGGAAAAACGGCCGCATCATGCCATGTTGAAGCGGAAATAATAGGCACAAAAGGCACTATAAGGGTAAATTCGATACCGAGAAGGAACAGGGTGGAAATATTAAAGGACGGAAAAGCGTCGGAGGATCTTATCTTTGATTTTTATGAAAGATGGGGAGAGGCGTACAGGATAGAAAAGATTGAATTCTTAAATTGCATAAAAGAGGGAAGACAGTCTAACATTTCCGTCGAAGCAGGAACAAAAAGCCTTGAAATAGCGAATATCCTGCACGAGGCATATATGAAAAAAGAACTGGTTAAAGCCAAAACGGCTGAATTAAATAAGAGAAAGTAAAGGAGAAGGATATGCAGGGAAATATGAAAGCATTTGTGGTTGAGGGCGAATGGGCTCCGAAGCCGGGATATATTCTTAACAAAAGAGAGCTTAAAGATAAACGCGCTATGCGTGCGGACTTAGTGTATAAAAATGTCACAACGAGCCTTAAGGACGTGCCGATCCCGCAGATCGGAGATACAGACGTGCTCATTAAAGTAGGTGCGTGCGGCGTATGCGGAAGCGACCTTCATGCGATCGGAAGAGACGCTGAAGGGTATTCCACATTCGCAAGCCATGTAAAGCTTCCGGTCATATTGGGACATGAGTTTTCGGGCGAAGTTGTGGAAGTAGGCAAAAATGTCACAACTACAAAAGTAGGCGACATAATATCCGTAGAGCAGATAAGGTGGTGCGGAACATGCCGCGTATGCCGTACAGGGATGTTCAATCAGTGCGAAAACCTCGAGGAAACGGGTCTTTCGTGTGACGGAGCGTTTGCGGAATATGCCCTTGTTCCTGAAAAGTACGTATGCGTTATAAACGATATAGCGGAGCTCCTCGGCGATAAGATGAAAGCTTTCGAGGCGGGTGCTCTTGCCGAGCCTACCTGTGTTGCATACAGCGGTATCCAGATAAATGCAGGCGGTATCAAGCCGGGCGCTAACGTAGCCGTATTCGGAACCGGACCTATCGGACTTGCGGCTATAGAGCTTGCGCGCGCGTTCGGAGCAGCAAAAGTATTCGCATTCAATACGAACCCGGCGAGGGATCATCTTGCGTGGGCTATGGGCGCGGACTACGTATTCAATCCAAGAGCCCTTAAGGAACAGGGTACGTCTGCAGGCGAGGTCGTTATGGATAATACCAACGGCATCGGCGCTTCAATGATAGTCGAAGCTACAGGCAATTTCAGCGAGGTTTATCCTGAGATAATGAAGTGCCTTGCGGTAGGCGCAAGAGTAGTGCAGCTCGGCATCGGGGCAAAGCCGGCCGTATTCGATTCAATGCCGCTGCTCCGCAGCAACGCGCATATAGTTGGTTCGCTCGGACAGGCGGGAAGCGATATATTCCCGTCAGTATTAAGAATGATGGCTTCGGGACGTATCGATATGAGAAAGATGATAACGGCGAGATTTAAGCTTGACGACGTAGCGACAGCTATCGCCGATTCAGGCAAGAGAGATCTCGGACACGGAAAAGTAATGGTAAGCCAGTTTTATTAATTTATCAAAGTTTGCATTCACTAAATAAATATATAATATCAGGCGCCCGCTTTGCCTTTGTATTGAGATAGATGTAAAGTCGGGCGCATTGTTTTAAGACGGATATTTAGCACAATATATGCAGTTTCATATGATGTGATTTCTTACTAAAACGGACAGCGATATTTTGTAAAAAGCAACAAAATATATTTTAAGTATTTACATGGTATACCAAACGTGTTATAGTTGGCATATAAAATAAAAGAAACGAAAAAAACCTTAATAAACCAAAAAAATCAATCAAGGAAAGGAAGAGTAAAATGTCAAGAAAAACTTATAAAAAAGAAGTCATGGGCGAAACATGGTATACGACGGATTATCCGCGTATCGCTTTTGACGATTCAGCAGTAGGCAAATGCAAAAGAGAAGTATGGGAAGCTTCTGTAGAGGAGATCGACAAGATCCTTGCTGAGTATGAACTCCCTGCAGCTTCAGAGCTTGGAAAAGGCGGAACATATATCCAGAATTCTCCGAGACATATGGTGATTGAAAAACGTAAAAAGAACGACGTAGTTCTTATCCCGATCGGAACGACAGAGAACCACGGTATCCATAACCCGAGCGGCCTTGATACATATATGGTTACTCAGATCTGTGAAGGCGTTCGCCGCTACACAGCTAAACAGGGCAGAGAAGTTGCTCTTGCTCTTCCGCCTATCAACTACGGCGGACATCCGTATCACCATGTAGGAATGCCGGGAACATATATGGTTTCAGAGCAGGCGTTAAGAGAAACTCTTATCTATACAATGCTTGGTCTTTGGGACGACGGCTTCCGCAAGATGATCCTGGTAAACAACCATGGACACAAATGGATGCTTGAATCAGCGGTTCAGGAATTCTTCAAGAGATATCAGCTTCCGGCTATCGTAACGGAGCTTGAGTGGCATACAGCTATTAAGGAGTTCTGGGTACCGATCGACGAGCCGGATTCACTTACAACTCCGTTCGTACATGCTGACGAGGCTGAGACATGCGTAGCTAACTTCCTGTTCCCGGATATGGTAGACATGAGCGTTTGTGTTGACGCACAGCCGAAAGCACTTGCTCTTCGCGGACATTTCGACGACTCAGTTTGCTCACAGGGCAAACCGCACGTGTGGTCAGAGGGTGAAGGACACAATGTTATCGAGCGTTTCGGAACACCTGAAGGTGTCGTAGGATATCCGTCACGCGGCGACGCTTATAAGGCAAAGAGGCCGATCGCGGCTATCTGCCGTTATATCACTCTTATGATCGACGATATGCTTGAGAACTTCCCGGTTGGAACAGCTCCGGTAGAAGGCTTCACATTAAGACCGAGGGCAGAGATCGAAGGCTGCTTCAAAGAGCCGCTTACAGAGGGATGGGTATCTGTTCACGAGCTTCCTAAACGCGGAATCTTCCAGGCAGACTGATAAACATTTTAATTTTAGATCCTTAATTTTTCTTATAGCTTAGGTAAAGCAATTGGGCGGAGGCGGTTCATAAAACGAACTGTTCTCCGTCCGGCAGTTTATCCGACATTTACTTTATAAATTCAAGTAAAAATACTTATCGTTTTTTTAAGAAAGAAAATGCCATGAATAGTGAAAAAGCAAAAGAATTAAAGAGATTTTCCAAGCATATACAGATAGAGACTATAAAAGAGATAGCCAACCTTGGCGTAGGTCACCTTGGAGGTTCCCTTTCAATAGCCGACCTGCTTGCGGTATTGTACGGGAAGCAGATGAAAGTAGACCCTAAAAACCCAAAATGGGAGGAGCGCGACTGGCTCGTCTGCTCAAAGGGGCATGCGGGCCCGGCGGTTTACGCAACGCTCGCGCTTAAAGGATATTTCCCTCTTGAGGAGCTCAAGACGCTCAACCAGCCGACTTTGGGACACCCGACTAATTTTCCAAGCCATTGCGACAGGACAAAGACGCCCGGCATAGACATGACTACCGGCTCGCTCGGACAGGGCTCGTCAACGGCTGCCGGGATAGCGCTCGCCCACAAGATGGATAATAAGCCGAACTACACTTATGTCATATTCGGCGACGGCGAGATAGACGAAGGGCAGGTATGGGAGATGGCGCTTTTCGCCCATACAAAGAAGCTCTCAAAGCTTATCGCGTTCGTAGACAATAACGGCTTACAGATAGACGGTAAGACAGAGGACGTGTGCGACCTTGGAGATATAGCGGCCAAGTTCGAAAGCTTCGGCTGGTATGCCCAGACAGTGGACGGACACGACGTAGAAGCGATAGACGCGGCGATAGAAAACGCAAAGGCGCAGGGCGAGAAGCCGTCCATGATAGTGCTCAAGACAGTTAAAGGGCACGGCTGGAGCGCTATAGAGAACACGGCCGGCTGCCACAGCATGAATGTGAACGCGCAGCAGCTTGAAGAGGCGCTTGCAGAGATGAACGCGGCGCTTGAAGCCATCTGACAGGAGGGGAAGCGTAATGGATATAAAGATATCAAAAGAATTAGCTAATGAAAAACAGGCAATGCGCGACGCTTTCTGTGAAGTGATGATGGAGCTTGCCGAAAAGGACAGGAACATAGTCCTGCTTGACGCCGACCTTATGGGAGCTATGGGAACAAAGCCTTTCGCCAAAAAGTTCCCTGAGCAGACGGTAGACTGCGGTATACAGGAAGCGAATATGATAGGAGTGGCATGCGGGCTTGCGGCGGCAGGAAAGATACCGTTCGCGCATACTTTCGGGCCGTTCGCTACAAGACGCGCCTGCGACCAGGTGTTCATGTCCGGTGCGTATGCTAAGAACAATGTAAAGATAATAGGCTCCGACCCTGGCATAACCGCGCAGCTCAACGGCGGGACGCATATGCCGTTCGAGGATATGGGGATAATGCGCGGCATACCGGAGATGACGGTGCTCGAGCCTACAGACATAAACATGCTCAAATGGATAATCCGTGAGATAGCGTACAGGTACGGAATGTTTTATGTGCGCCTTGTGCGTAAGGAATGCGTAAAGGTATATGAGGACGGTACCAAGTTTGAGTGGGGTAAGGCGGTCACGTTAAGAGACGGAAAAGACGTGACGATAATCTCAAGCGGTTACTGTGTATCCGAGTCATTAAAGGCGGCTGACATGCTTGAAAAGGACGGCATATCGGCAAGGGTCGTAAACATGTACTGCTGGAAGCCGGTAGATGAGGAAATAATCAAAAAGGCTGCGGCGGAGACGGGAGCTATAGTTACTGCAGAGAACCATAACGTTATAAACGGACTTGGCTCGGCCGTAGCGGAGGTCCTTGTAAAGAATAAGCCGGTGCCGATGGAGATGATAGGCTCGCAGGACGAATTCGGCGAGGTAGGCAAACTGCCGTATCTTTCGGAGAGGTTTAAGATGAACGCTCCGTATATAGTGGAGGCAGCTAAAAAAGTGCTTGAAAGAAAGTAAAATCAGAATATGGGAATTTTAGAAGGCGGAGATACAATTGTACCTCCGCCTGAATCGTAAAACGGTATTTTATCTGTCTTTCCATTTATCCGCCAGAGAGTTTATATGAGATGTAAACTGCTCTGTTTCTTTATTTGTACGGCCTTTGAATGCCTTGGCGATATCGAAAAGCCTCTGGGCCGCGGTAACGAGCGCGTTATATGTGTTGCGCGCTTTAAGCGTTCCCTTGGGAACTATGCGTTTTCCGAGAGTGCGTATCGTGCATTCGCCGGTCGCGAGGTCGTACTGGGTTCCGCTGTACGGCGCGTCCGCTGTATAATCATATGTTTCGGTAAGCGTTTTGCAAAAATCGATACAGGAGTCGTCGTCGCCGTGATTTACGAATATCATCTCTGGCTTTTTTTCAAAGCCGTGTATCCACGCCAGAAGTCCGTTTTTATCAGCGTGTCCGCTTATGCCCTGCAGCGAGTGTATCTCTGCTCTGACGGCTATTTCTTCGCCGAAAAGCTTTACTTTTTTAGCGCCCTCCTGAAGCTGGCGGCCGAGCGTGCCCATAGCCTGATAGCCGGAGAAAACGATTATATTTCTGCCGTCCCAGAGGTTATGTTTTAAATGATGTCTTATACGTCCGGCATCGCACATTCCGCTTGCGGAAATTATGACCTTGGGATTCGGGTCGAAGTTTATGGCTATTGAATCCTCGGACGTGACAGAAAGACGTATCCCGTCGGACCATATCGGGTTTTCGCCGCGGTTTAATATTTCGAGAGTTTCCGGATCGAAACAGCTCCGGTCGCATTGTATAAAAATATTTGTCGCGTCGATTGCAAGCGGGCTGTCCACATATATAGGGATATTTGTGCAGCCGTGGACCATATGCGAATTATTTATCTCTCTTAAGGCATATAAAAGCTCCTGCGTGCGGCCTACTGCAAACGACGGGATAACGACGTTGCCGCCGCGGTCGAAAGCTCTTTGTATAACGTCCGCAAGCTCTTTTATAAGATTTCTTCCGGTGTTTTCGTGGATACGGTTTCCGTATGTCGATTCGATAACGAGATAGTCGGTTTCGGATACGGTCTTCGGGTCGTTTATTATAGGCTGGTTTGTATTGCCGACGTCTCCGCTGAAAACTATCTTTTTATGCACGCCGTTTTCTTCGAGCCATATCTCTATGCACGCCGAGCCGAGAAGATGGCCGATATCGGTAAAGCGTATGCTTACGCCCTCGCCTATCTGTATTATCTGGTCGTATTTGCAGCGGCGCAGAAGCTCGATCGTGCCCATGGCGTCGTTCAGGTCATATACAGGCTCTATTTGTTCGCCGCCCGCGCGCTTTGCCTTGCGGTTTTTCCATTCGGTCTCGGACTCCTGTATATGAGCGCTGTCGCGCAGCATTATGTCGCAAAGGTCGCAGGTCGCTTCGGTCGCGTATATCGTTCCTTTGAAACCGTCTTTATATAATTTCGGAAGCATGCCGGAGTGGTCTATATGCGCATGTGTGAGAAATACCGCTTCTACCTCTGACGGGCTGACCGGAAGCGGTTCGTTTTCAAATACGTTCGTTCCCTGCTCCATACCGCAGTCTACCATATAATAGCGTCCGCATATCTCGAGCAGAGTACAGCTGCCTGTTACTTCGTGTGTCGCGCCTAAAAAGGTTATTTTCATATAAACCTCCGATCTGTATTAAATATGTAATAATGTGCAGCGTGTCATATAAAACGGCGTTCAGATATCCTCAAAGAACGTCGGAACGGCGCGCTCGTTATACTGCGAGCTTATAATGCCTCCGGTAGAAAGGCGCGAGTATACGCCTGCGAATCTGCCGTTGTAGACAAACAGTCCCGACATGTTCGTGTAATCGTTGAAGCCGTCCGTGCCGTCTATAAAGCTTATATTTTTTGTGCGGTACGGCGGGCAATATTCCTGATAGATATAATCGTGCCCTTCGCAGTGCCTTATATGCTCCTCCCATTCTTCGGCGGAGCAGTCGCATCCGGCGTAAACGCCCTTTGAAGCGTAAGAATCCAGCGGCTTGATGAGCCATCTGTCTTTTCCGGCGATAACGCTTTTTATGTCGCAGTAGTCGCCTGAAAGTATATTTGTATACGGAACGTGTTTTTTGACAAAATCGCGTTCTTCTTCTGTCAGGAGAGACTGCGTCGGCTCTTCGTGCAGCGCTTTAAACAGCCATTTGTTGTGTATTATCTGGGTGCAGAAAGCTCCGATTATGCATACGTTTTCATCTTTTACAGCGTTTAAGAAGGCTTTGACCTCGTCTTTTCGCTTTATCACGTCTGAAGTTACGGCGCGTCTGTAGATAACGTCTATCGCATGCCCTGTTTTGGAATAGAGCTTTTTCCCGTCATAGACGAGCTCTGTGATATCGCATACCTCGCAGCTGTGACCGGCTTTTTCAAATCTTCTCTGGAATTCTTCGAATTCCGTTATTGAGCCGGTAGCCAGAAAATCGACGATGGCGACATGCGGCTTATCGACTTTCTTCTTATATGAAGAGTAAATATCAAAAAAGCTCTTTACCCAGCTGTCGTACAGCTCGCGGCTTTTAAGGGTATGGCTTTGTTTAACGTGCCTGTGTGCAGGGTTGATATCATAAGCGCCGGAAAGCACATAGTCTTCGTTCATCGCACTTGTTCCGTCAGTGTTTATCTCGCAGAATTTAAAATCGCCGTTGTCTTCGTTGTAAAAGATATCGAATCTCGCGATAGGAAGAAGCGTTTTATATCCGCGGTCAGTCAGGATAAGCTCCTGAAGCTCGTCTGAAAACGGGAACACCTTGCGGTATTCGGGGTTCTCAAGATATTCGCGTATGACCTTTTCGAATATGCCGTAAGTGGTATTTACTATGTACTCGAAACGGCTCACTTCATCGCGAAGAAAGACTTTTGGAACGAGCAGCGTATATACACATCTTCCGTGGTATGCCACAGAAGAGTGGCGCAGATGATCCATAAGCTCATGTGCGGCGGCGCCGCATTCGTCGTAGTGTTCATTTATATAATCAATGTATTCTTCGTATATCGGTTTCATTTTCCCTCGTTTCCGGAATTATAAAATTCCTCGAGCGTTTCTATATAGTGCAGTTCGCCGCCGGAAATATTGTTCTTGGCGCATGCGAAAAGCGATTTTATAAATTCGTCCGCCGGTACGCCGTATATTTTTCCGTTTTTGCCGTTTTTCATTAAACTGTTTTCGGCTGCAAGGATATGGCTATAATGTATTTTGTATTCATCAAGATAACTTTCAATCGTACCGCATGAATAGAACAAAGCCTTTATGAGCGCGGTGTAGCCGAGTGCAAGCTCTATCGGGAGCGAATCTGCGCCGCGTATTTCTATATAGCGCTTTAGCCTTACATCAGGAAATACCATAGATGTTATATGCTCTATATCTTCTTTTGTAAGAAGTTTATTTTCAAAAAGTTGAGCGGCTGTCTGGTCTCCGACATATTTTGCAGTTCCGTTTTCCATGATAAAAATAAGCGGTACGTTCATCAGGTATTCCGCATAGGAAGCAAAGCCGAAGCCTTTTTCAAAAACCCCGGCGGGAGCTTCGCAGCGCGCCTTGTCCGTATTGCGCCAGATATATGTACGTTTAAGCGGCGTATCATTCTTTTTATCCTCGAATACCGGAGTATTGTCGCATATCAGCTTTATCGCCGGCATTATAAGATACGCAAACCTGTATTTGCGCACAAAATCCCATTCGTTTACGAAATCTATGGAGACCTGCGTAGAGGCAGTCCCGCGCATCATATTTATGCCGCAGGTGCCGCTTGTTTTGAAATACCGGTCCATGTATTCATACCGTTTTTTCGGTATAAGCTCAAGATCGTACACGCTTCCTTTTGGGCGGTATCCGAGAGTCTCAAGGCGCAGTCCGTTTTTCTTCAAGATAGGTGCGACAAGATTTTGAAAGCCGGAGTATATCTTTTCGATCTCGCGGACGGTCGTCTTGGGTGTTACGCTTATTTCAAACTGAGCCGACGGCTCGAGAGATATCGAATATTCGTCGTTGTACATGCCGAGCAGCGCCCCGTCCACATAGTACAGATCTTCGAAATATGGTTTAAGCCCGTTCAGCACTTCAAGCACGCCGTGTTCTCCGGAATAAGGAGCGGGGCTTTCGTCACCGTAAACGGGAAAATGTTCAAGCTCAAGGCCGAGACAGCTTGTGCATGTCTTGGGCACGTCGAAATAAGATATGATGGAATCGATGTTTTTATTGTATATTGTATTCATATCAGCATTGTATCACGTTGAGGCTGCAAAGTATATTTTACTTCCTTTTTTTGGACATATTTGATATAATAATTGAAATTCTATAAATTTATTTATTGAAATTGCTCATAATAGTATGGAAAGGAGAGAAGGATGGAAAGTACGATCCTGTACGCGATATTTATACTCGGAGGGCTTTTGGTGCTCTGCATGGTTGCGAATATTATCCTGACGGCAAAGAAAGGGGCGCCGAACAAGTGGCTTACCCGTATTCTTTATCTTTCGGGTATCGCCTGCGTTATCCTGAGCATAGTGCGTATCGCTATGAAATATTCGGAAAACAGTACGATGTTGATAATCGCATGCGTGATCGTGCTGGCGAGCATACTGATTTCGTTCTGGCGCTCGGAACATCCGGTGAACAGCGATGAATCCTGACAGCAAAGTTAATACAAACCCGGCGGAGACAAACAAAAGTGAACCGGAGGCGAAGGGCGGTGTAACGGTAGTATTTTTTGCGGCTGCGATAATACTTCACGTTATATTAGTCCGGAACTATATCCCGGCGGACTGGAGCCGGTTGTTCAGCGTGCCGTTTCTTTTTGAAATGCTTTTCCATGTGGTCCTTATATACGGGTGCGTCGTCTGCATACGCTGCAAGGCGGGCTGGAAAACGCCGAAGGGCGTCGCCATCGTATTCATACTGTTCGTTTTGTATGTGATATTAAACGCGACATGTTATCAGGCGTACATCGACGCGTATCTGACCGGTATGGACGCTTTGTATACAAGTACGGCGGGTGCTATGGTCGGAGTTAAGGCAATGCTGATACTGATCGGCATAACTGCGGGTATTCCGATGGCGGCGAAAATAGATAAATACGAGTATGCGCGCAGGCTTAAGCAGAAAGTCGAAATGCAGAATGCGTCGTATGCGCAGGCGACTGCCGTCAATTCAAAAAAGGATCTGGAAAAAACAATAATGAACCTTCGCAAGTCGATGAGCGAAGAAGAGTTTGAAAAACTGATGTCGGAGCTTAAGGATATCGGAAATAATACATCAAAGGAGGATTAGGCAGATGTCAGTTAATCCAATCGCGGTCGCCTACGTCGTAATGGTCGTGGGAATATTGTTTTTCTTCATATATAATAAGAAGAAAACGCGTGAAATACGTCTTTTGTGCAACGGTTTTGCGGGAGAGTTCGCTAAGCTTTCAAATAATATAATAGGCGGTAAGCGCGGGATAGAGCTCAGATACCATTCAACAGGCGGCGGAGGCAGGGTAAAGGCCGACGAGAGACAGAGCGAAAAGCTTACGAGTATGATGAAAAGGGCTCTTGAACCGGTTTGCGTCGAGGGATATGCAAAGCTGCTTGACTATGCCGAGCAGATAGACCACAGGACATACCGCAGTAAGACGCACAGGCAGCAGTTTAATAAGCCGGTCGACGATATCTACAATATGACTTATGTTTTCTTAAACGGGTGTCAGGATATCTCAACGGTCGATACAAAAGAGAAGGCAGAGCAGTTCAACAGCTTTATAAACGACCAGGTAAAGCACAGGATGACGCTCTTAAGGCTTATAAGCGGAGATTACGGCGATGAGTATAGAAAGCTGAACACATGGTACTACGACGAGATGGTTGCCGAGGAACACGCCCAGATGGAAAAGCGCATGAAGCGCGGGGCTAAATAAGATTTTAAAAATTTAATATGGCATGAAAAAGACCCGCATGAGCGGGTCTTTTGTTTTCCTGTAAGTATGGTATGTTTTAGCGAAATGGTTTTTACGAATTTTGTTTAGCTTTCTACTTTATCTTTCTTAACAAAGAGCTCGCTGCCTTCAACTACAGCCCAAAGAACGATTCCTATAAGAAGCGCTATCGTCGGAGTGTAGAAGGTCAGGGCGCCCGCCATAATGCAGGCGATTCCTTGTTCGTTTTTGGTCGTACACATATTCATTCCGACATTACCGCAGGCAAACGCCTGAACGCCCATTGTGATTCCGAAGAATATTGCGAACGCCGGCCGGATCAGCGTTACTACGGGCAAGATGAGCACCGCTATGATCGTTGAAGCACGGAACGTACATACGCCGTCCCAGTAGCTGTGCAGGGTGTTGTAGCCTCGTTTATAACGCTCGGTTATAGTAAGAAGACCTGACGCCCAGAGCGGTCCGCACATCGGAACCCACGGAGCGAACAGAGACATTATAGCGTTACGTATAAAGCTTACAAGGTTCGAACGGCCTGCGTCGAATATAACGGTCTCGTCGTCACGTTCTGCGGTAGCTTCCGTAACTACCTCTTTTGCAAGTACGAAATCGGAGAAGGCGATGATGTATATTGTAAGCGCCATGGGGATAGCCGACAGGAAGAACGACCATGCCGGGAATCCGAGTCCGAAGATCGTAAAGTGCTCAAGCACGAACGGGAATGAAAGCGGAGTCATGCCCCACTGGATCTGAGGCACTGCGATCTCACCGATCAGGAAAGGCGCAAGTACGATAGCGAATACCTGCGCTGGAACAACGCCCTGGTTTCGTATCGTATTGATAACCTTGTGCTTGTCTGCTGCTCTTGCAAAGGTGGGGTTAAACAGGAAGAAGTACGACATCAGAACAGCTATAACTACGGTTATGGGAGCGGTCGGCATTCTGTCTTTGAATACGTTGACCGCTGCAGTAACACCGGCTCCCAGAACTATACCTGCTTTTATCGACCGTGGGACGATATCCACAAGCTTTCGTCCTAGTCCGGTTGCGCCCATTATCAGGAACATCAGCGCGACTACCATTTGCAAGGCAATCTGCGCGTAAACTCTGTCTACTTCGCCGGTCGCGTAATTGGGAAGCGCCCACTGGTTAAGATAATTGAGCGTCAGCGGAAGTGCCGGCGTGATCCAGCCGGGTACGACCGGATCGCCCAATAGCGACGGAAGATAATAGCAAACTGCATTCAGTACGCCGAACGTCAATGACATAAGGAACGCGCCGTTTTCGGTAAGTCCGAGCGCTGCGATATTGCCCGGGTCGTCAAGACCGAAGGCGGTCATTGTTGTAGCGGTACCTGCGCCGAGGCAGGCTACGCCGAGGAACAGCGCTGCAAGAAACTCTGTCCATGACCATTCGTGGTGGATGAACGGTAAACGTATATTAAACGGACCGAATTTTATGAAGGGCTGTATGCCGCCGTACTCACGCTTCTTAAGTGGAAACGTGCCTTTGTTAAAGTTTTCCGGTATCTTTGAAGCCTGATTCTGTTTTGTCTCGCTCATAATTCCCCCTCCTTTCTCTAAAACATTTTTACAGGAAATGTTTGTTTAATATTTATCATAGTACACCATGTTTTGTTAAAATGCAACAAAAATAGAGGAAAATCAAGGAAAGAAAATATACAATTTGCAAGTGCTAATCCTGCAGATTTAAAATTTGGTTGTGTAAATTTTATATGAACGATAGAATAAAAAGAAAAGAGAGAATTAGCTAACTTTAAGGATAGGAGTGGTTTGGAATGTTTGCCGATGTGAACGGAGGATTTACACGTATACCGGTTAAAAATATGTTTGAAACATATCCTGTAGCAAGGTCACAAGCGAAAAGCTTATGCAAAAGGCTTGAGAAATTAAAAAAGGTAGAGTTGGATTTTGACGGCGTTGATGAGATAGGACAGGGCTTTGCGCATGAATTATTTGTAGTATTTCAAAATAATAATCCTGGTGTAAAGCTTATTGCAGTAAATGCGTCGCCGGACGTAAATAAAATGATAAATCAT
>DVOP01000139.1 GCA_018713465.1 Candidatus Alectryocaccobium stercorigallinarum
CTTCCACACCTTCCACCCATGCAGTGGACGGATTTCTGTCAAGCACCATATCCGCGTCGTACACATTCTCGCCCTGCGGTGCTAAAACAGAGCTCGCTTCAGCTTCAGTAAATTTCTCCGCCGGATCGTCAGCCGGCTCTATAGATTCGATATGGTACGAAAAGAGACTTCCGGGATCATATTCAAGCGTTATTTCATATACTCCCTTTGTATCTGCTCCGGCATTTCCCCATTCCATATATTCGCCGGTAACAACGATCTCTTCTTCATCTACTTCCGCTTTGCAGAACCTGAAATCGTATACGGGCGCGCCGTCTGCAAGCACCCTGTGCAGGCTGTTGCCGGAGTAATATATAAAATCAGTCTGTATATCCGCTTCAGGCAAATAGCCGAACACAGACCTCAGGAACGTCTCAACGCTGCTTCGCGGCCATACAGCCTCCAACCCGTTTTCTGAGATTTTGCCTTCATTTATTCCAGACTGTTCAGGGATCCCTCCGGCTCCGTATGTATACCCCGAAAGAAAATACGCAAGCTCTTCAGCACCGAATTCATCGTTTTCAAACTCTATATTCCCGCCCGGAATGCTTGCCTCCTTTGCTCTTAAAAGATACGCCGCAGCCATTGAAATATCTTTGAAATCCTCCGATGTATACTTTGCAGGTATCATTATCTCCGGCGTCTGAGTAGGCACAGGCGTCTCCGTTACCTCAGGGCGCGTACTTGGAAGCGGCGTGGGAGTAGCGATATCTATAGATGATTCGTTAATACTGCTGCTGTCTGGTTCCTCAGACGAGCTTGCGGTCTGCTCATTCGGATTACTGATATTAACAGAAAACTTTATTAAGCCCAGCGCCATCAATATCACGATCACAGCCGCTACGGCGGCAATGCATATTATGACGATAACGGACGTCTTCATCGGCCTTTTTCCGTTATTCGTATAATTCCTGTTTTGCTCCCTTTGTATATTTGCATTTTTCTGTGTCTTAGGCGGTATATCCTTTAAAACTTCAGCGCCGCAGAACGGACAGAACTTACTTTCATCTTCTATCTGCTTTCCGCATTTCGGACAAAACATTTTACTCCCCCTGTATAACCTCTTCTCATTCTGCAATAACCTCCTGCCTTACGGCTTGTCATTATTGCCTATCTCAAATTTAAATAATGAATTGTCCGATGTCAATACACGCCTAAGGTTTTTCATTAAAAAATCAGATTATTATTTCAGATTTTTTCTTTTCCAATTCAAAAGGAACGCCGAATTGATTATTACGAGAACAGAACCGCAGTTATGTACAAGAGCTCCGACAACAGGATTCAGCGCGCCTGTAATAGCCAGCACGATAGCGAGGAAGTTAAGTCCCATAGAAAAAGTCATATTCGCTTTTATCGTGACCATCATGCGCTTCGAAAGCCTCAAAATATGAGGCAGCTCTTTTATCTCATCGTTTACGAGCGCTATATCCGCGGCGTCAACGGCTATATCGCTTCCTATGCCTCCCATAGCTATGCCGACGCATGCGGCTTTTAACGCCGGAGCGTCGTTTATACCGTCTCCTATCATACATACCATCTGTCCGGACTTCTGGTTCATTTTTATATATTCCAGTTTATCTTCCGGAAGACAGTTTGCCTTAACTTCCTGTATTCCAGTCTCATTTGCCATATTGACCGCCGCTTTTTCGGTATCTCCGGTCAGCAGCACCGGTGCAACGCCTGCCTCTTTTATCCCTTCAACAGCCTGCTTAGCGCTTGGTCTTAACGTATCCGACAGCGCCAAAAATCCAGCGCTTATACCGTCGACGGATAAATATATTATACTGCAGCCCATGCCCAGATATTTCTGCGCTTTTTCTTTCTGATCCGGCAATAACTCTATCAGCTTTTCATTTCCCGCAAGTATGTTATGTCCGCTGACAGCCGCGCTTACGCCGTGACCCGGGAGCATTTTAAACCCTTCCGGATCTGATATCTTCTTTTTATATTTGATTTTATAACTGTCAATGACCGCCTTCCCAAGCGGGTGCTCCGATCTAAGCTCGGCTCCCGCCGCAAAGGCAAACAGCGTTTCTTCCGTAAAACGCTCTTCAAAACATTCCACGGCAAGCACCTCCGGCTTTCCAAGCGTAAGAGTCCCTGTTTTATCAAAAGTAACTTTTGAAACAACCGAAAGCCGCTCGAGCGCGTCTCCTTCGCGTACAAGGAAGCCATGCTTCGTCGCGTTTCCGATCGCCGCCATGATAGCGGTCGGCGTAGCAAGCACGAGCGCGCACGGACAAAAGACAACAAGGATAGTGACCGCTCTGATTATCTCTCCCGTAAATATCCATGTCAGCGCGGCCGCCGATAAAGCGATGACTACTATCCATGTCGCCCACCTGTCCGCTATTCCGACTATCTTCGCTTTTCCGGCGTCGGCAGACTGAACGAGACGTATCATCCTTTGTATCGAACTGTCTTCTCCTACCTTTGTCGAGCGCATATCAAACGCTCCGAACTGATTGACGGTACCGCTGAATACTTCATCGCCCTCTTCTTTATCCACCGGAAGCGATTCTCCCGTCATTACCGACTGATCTATGGAGGTCTGCCCCGAAATAATAACTCCGTCTACCGGAACGCTCTCTCCCGGCAAAACCCGTATGATCTCTCCTGCCTTAACATCTTCGGCCGCAACGATCCTCTCTTCGCCGTTTTGTATTATCCTTGCTGTACGCGGCGTAAGGTGCACAAGCTTTTCGATTCCCGCCCTTGCTTTTGCCACGGTCAGATCTTCCAGAAGCGCGCCTATCTGCATAATGAACGCGACCTCGCCCGCCGCGAAATACTCTCCTATTATTATAGAAGCAATAAGAGCAAGCGACACAAGCACGTCAGCTTTTATATCGAACCTTGTCACAAGACCTATAACGGCTTCAAGCACTATCGGCAATCCGCACAGTATTATCGCTACCCACGCTATATCAAACGGAAGCGTCAGCACATTAAAAATACTCAGCAGAAGCGATATGCCCGAGATCACAAGCAATGTGATATCTTTCTTCGTTCCGCCGAGCTCAAGAAGTTCTTCAAGTTTTTTCATGATATACGTCCTCCTATACCCTATAGGGTATGTATTTATTATACGTATGGGGGTATATGTTTGTCAATCTTAAAGGTATGGATCTCATCAGAAATTTCTTCGGTTTTACGCTTCAAAACAAATAAATTTCTCCTCTATTCAAAACAGTTCAAACAGGTTAAAATAGATTTACGCGGCGCACCGCCTCGTTTTGATATGATAAATGAAACTGCTTAAGGGGGATATCATGAATCAGAAAACAAGAGGAAATCCAATGGCGCTTCTGCCGATCGGGATCTTCCTTTTAATTTTCATCGGAGCGGGAGTACTCTCCCATGATTTCTATACTATGCCTGCTATAGTAGGCTTTCTCATTGCCCTGATCGTTGCGTTTATGCAAAACCGCAAGGTCAGCTTCAACGACAAGATCCATATTATATCTAAAGGGATCGGCGAAGAAAACATTGTCACAATGTGCCTTATCTTTTTGGCGTCGGGAGCCTTCTCCGGAACTATCACGGCAGCCGGAGGCGTAGAAAGCACCGTCAATCTGGGGCTTTCGATCATGCCGGCTTCGATCGCCGTTGTAGGTCTTTTTGTTATAGGCTGTTTTATCTATGTTTCTATGGGAACTTCCGTAGGGACCATTACGGCAATGGCGCCTATCGGCATAGGGATCGCAGATAAGACTAATATTGCGCTGCCAATTTGCATGGGCGCTATCGTATGCGGAGCCATGTTCGGGGATAACTTATCTATGATCTCCGACACTACCATTGCAGCTGTCAGAACCCAGGGCTGCGATATGAAAGACAAATTCAAAGAAAACTTTCTTATAGTTCTTCCGGCGGCGATCCTGACCGGCGTTATCTTCTTCTTTATTGCTCAGGGGAACGCCGGCGAGATCAGCAACAATCTGAACTATGAAATCATCAAGGTCATCCCGTATCTGGTAGTGCTTGTCGGCGCTTTGATCGGGATCAACGTATTCATAATCCTGATCACCGGAACCGCACTTGCCGCTGCCGTAGGCATAGGAACCGGCGCATTTGCTTTTGGTGAACTGTTCCAGAAAATGGGTGAAGGCGTTACAAGTATGTACGATATCACCGTGATCTCCATAATTGTCGCCGCTATCGTCGCACTGGTAAGAGAGCACGGCGGAATCGTATTCATCTTGAACCTTATCCAAAAACGGCTCAAAGGAAAACGCGGCGCGGAGCTTGGAATCTCCATTCTGGTTCTTCTGGTAGACTGCTGTACCGCAAACAACACGGTTGCGATCGTTATGGCTGGCCCTATTGCCAAGGAAATAAGCGTTCAATATAATGTGTCGCCAAAAAGAAGCGCCTCTCTTTTGGATATTTTTGCTTCAGTAGGACAAGGCCTTATTCCCTACGGCGCACAGCTGCTTACCGCTGCCGGTATGGCGGCTATCTCTCCGATTGCTATCATGCCGTATTTGTTCTATCCTATCCTTATGGGCGTAAGCGCGGTACTGTTTATCGTTTTCAGAAGAAGGGAAACGTAAAATAATAATTGCGATTGCTGCGTGCTTCGCACTCCCGCAATCGCAAACCGCATACACAATCCGCGCTATCGCGCTTCTTGTGTATGTGGTTTAACCGTCCAATACTTCATTATATATTTTAATAATAATCACGATTGCTCCGTGCTTTGCACTCACGCAATCGCAAACCGCATACGCATTCCGCGCTTTCGCGCTTCCTGCGTATGCGGTTTAACCGTCCAATATATATGCGCGAACGAATGTAAACATTCATTCGCGCATATATACTGTCCGGTATTATTATTAAAGTATTATTGCATGTTGGCGAATCTTTCGAGCGCTGTGGCAAAGTTGTGTATCGCTTCTTCATCACCGTTTGCCACGGCGTCTTTTATACAATGTTCTATATGTCCTTCAAGCACCACTTTTCCCGCTTTATTTAACGCTGATTTAGCCGCGTTTATCTGACTTAATATATCCTCGCACGGCACATCTTCATCTATCATTCTGTCGATAGCCTGTACCTGCCCGATTATCTTCTTTAATCTTTTATGCAAATTTTCCGAATCCATACACTGACGCATATCTGTCCTCCTTATACTGTTAGGGGTATATGTTATATTACTTTTATTGTATCCGCCGTGTCAAGACTCATATTCTTATGATAATCCAGTTTATTTTGCGTTTTTCGACCGAACTGATGCGTTCTATCTGCATTTTTCGACCGAGTTTTCGTGTTTTATCTGCATTTTTATCCGGAAGTTATCCTGCGGCAAAAGCTTCAAA
>DVOP01000140.1 GCA_018713465.1 Candidatus Alectryocaccobium stercorigallinarum
AGGGCTTCACTGTGGAAAGTGGAGTCGGGAAATCCGGCAGTCGCGATGGGAATATATGCCGCGGTACTGCATGCGTTGAATAATATGGACAGGGATCTCTTGCTTGTTGCAAAAGATGATGAAATGGGCAGAGAGCTTCAGGATTTAAATCTGTTAGTCAGAAAACGTGTATCAAGGAGAAAAAATAATGCCGGGTGATCAGAAAGAAATATATGTTTATGATGACTTCAGCTTTGATAAGCCGACTCTTCTTGGAATGCTTTTTGTGAACAGCAGACGGGGCGTCTGCGGAAGATGGTACAAGCTATATGGAAATAGCGGCTTTTATTAAAGCAAACGGGGCAGCGCCTAAAAAAGATTTAATTGAATTGTGGAAACGTATCGTTTTTAATATGGCGGTCAGCAATACAGATGATCACCTCCGTAATCATGCCTTTGTTTTAACTGAGGGAGGCTGGATATTGTCTCCGCTTTACGATGTAAATCCGGTTCCATACGGCAACGAGCTGGCGTTAAATGTTAATGATGTAGATAATACGATTAATATTGAGCTGGCGTTAGAAGTTGCGGAGCGTTTTGGCATTAAGCTTGATGATGCAAAAAAATATGCTGAGGATATTTTAAATATTGTAAAAAATAATTGGCTGGATACCGCAAAAAAATATGGCATCACGCACGGGCAGATAGAAGATATGCGTCCGGCGTTTGGGATATGTTAAAGCTTTATAAATCAGTAAAATGTTATGTTATCAAATCAGCCGAAAACGCTTGCATATACCTGTATATAAGTGTATAGTAATAGAAGACAGATAGAGGTTGCGTGCTTTATCAGTAGTCCGGCGGATGCGTCAGGCGCAGGCGAAACCGGAGGAAAGGAAAGCTCGCCGAAAGGAATGCGTTCCTGAGATGTATTTCTTGGGCATAAATCGAACAGGTTTATGACTGTCATCGCAAGATGGAGAGCTATCATAAAAGGAAACGAAAATACTTTTTATGGCGCCATCTTCAAATGGCGCCGTTTTTGTTATACGAAATATAACAAATAAAGCGGTTTTATCTTCCTTAAAAATGGATAGCGATCGGAAACTATAAACTGATTAGCACATCAAACAAAAAAGGAGAACGAAATGGCAATTTTCAAGGGAGCGTGTACAGCGCTTGTCACACCGATGAACGATGACTTTACAGTAAATTATGAAAAGCTCGATGAACTTATCGAAATGCAGATAGCAGGCGGTATCGACGCGCTTTGTATCTGCGGAACTACAGGCGAAGCTTCAACGCTCAGCCACGAAGAGCATATAGACGTTATCGCACATGCGGTCAAAACTACAAACAAGAGAGTTCCGATAATTGCCGGCGCAGGCTCAAACAGCACTGATACGGCTATATATCTTTCACAGGAAGCGGAAAAAGTCGGAGCGGACGCGCTTCTGCATGTTTCGCCGTATTACAATAAGTCCACACAGAAAGGACTCATCAAGCATTTTACTGCAATTGCACAGTCTACAAGCCTTCCGATATTGCTGTACAATATCCCGGGACGCACGGGCGTAAATATCAAGCCGGAAACGCAGGCGTATCTTATTAAAAATGTAGAGAATATCGTCGGCGTAAAAGAAGCGAGCGGAAATATTTCAGATATAGCCGAGCTTAAAAATATGATCGGCGACGCGGGCGACATATATTCAGGAAACGACGATCAGGTCGTTCCGGTGCTTTCGCTTGGCGGCTCAGGCGTTATATCGGTTCTTGCCGACGTCGCTCCGAAGTACATGCATGATCTTGTATACAAATATTTAGACGGCGACGTTAAAGGCAGCCTTAAAATGCAGCTTGACGCGCTTGATTTGATAGGAGCGCTTTTCTGCGAGGTTAATCCGATCCCGGTAAAGACGGCAATGAACCTTATGGGCCTTAACGTAGGACCGCTTAAGCTGCCGCTTTGCGAAATGGATCCGGCGAACGAAGCGAGACTTAAAAAAGCGCTTATCGATTTTGGCATTGAATGCAAATAAGACATAATACAGAGAGGTTTAAAATGATAAAGATTTTATTGAACGGGTGCTGCGGACATATGGGGCGCGTCATTACGGATATCGTTGCGGCAGATGAGAATGCCGTGATAGCTGCCGGTATCGATCCGGTTGGAGGACAGTGCGATTATCCGGTGTTTAAAAGCGCGGCGGACTGTAATGTTAAAGCAGACGTAATGATAGATTTTTCGTCGTATAAGGCTGTGGATTCCGTTATAGACTACTGCGAAAAAAACGATCTTCCGCTTGTAGAGTGCACTACAGGTCTTACGGAAGAACAGATAAAGAGGCTTGGAGAGCTCAGCAAAAAATCGGCGGTTCTGCGTTCGGCAAATATGTCGCTCGGTATAAATACGATACTCAAGCTTATAATGGACGCGGCTAAAGTTCTTGCTCCGGCGGGTTTCGACATGGAGATCGTGGAAAAACACCACAACCGCAAGATAGACGCTCCGAGCGGAACGGCACTTTTGCTTGCCGACGGGCTCAACGAAGCGTGCAATAACGAGTATTCATATGTCTACGACAGAAGCACGCGCCATGAGAAAAGAGATCCGAAAGAAATAGGTATTTCCGCAGTAAGAGGCGGAACGATCGTAGGAGAGCACGACGTTATCTTCGCCGGAACAGACGAGGTAATTGAAATAAAGCATACGGCGTTTTCAAGGGCGATATTCGCGAAGGGTGCTGTTGCCGCTGCTAAATTCCTCGCGGGGAAAGCGGCGGGAATGTACGATATGCAGGACGTTATAGGATAAGATCTTAAAGGGCTCTTTATCAGGGGTCAGGGGTAAATAAGTTTTATGAGGATGAAAGGGTATTCCTTCCATCCTCATTTTTTTGTTGTGGATAGAGCCAGGATCAAATTTTAATTGAGCTTGCTCTAATTGAACCTGCCCTTTTTTATTATTATTGATATAAGTTTGAGCAACAGTATTTGTTGAAAATAGTTA
>DVOP01000141.1 GCA_018713465.1 Candidatus Alectryocaccobium stercorigallinarum
CGGGGTTGTTTCTTGTTCCTATATCCACTTTTGTGATCTCGGGATCGCCGTAAGCGCTTGTATTGGCTTTGTCGAGCAGGGCCATTCCTTCTACGCCGTACTTGCCGGTTTCAAGCGTAAGAGCGATAAGATCGTTTGCGGTGAGACTGTCGTCAAGTGTAGAAGCTAATGCTTTTTGGATAAATGCGTCGACTTCTTCATTGTCGTTAAGCAGAGCGTTCGCGTGTTTTGAATATGCTGATAAGCCTTTAAGTCCGTAAGTTATGAGTTCGCGAAGAGAACGGATGTCCTCATTTTCGGTAGAAAGCACGCCCACTCTTTTTGCTTTTTCTTCCCAGTTTCCGGAGCCGTCCCATCTGGCGGCTTCAGGAAGAATCGAAATATCGTCTACTTTTTCGATGAGTTTCGCCTTTACTTTAAGAGTATCTTTGATCCTTGTTTCTATACTCTTTTTGTCAAAGTTGGCATTTGTGATAGTCGTAAACAGATTTAATGTAACTAAGTGGTTTGTTTCGGCGGACACTTTTTTTCCTTCCTTGCGAAGCGCGGTCGTGACTGCCGAAAGACCTTTTGTTGTGTAAACCAGAAGATCCTGCATAGCGGCTACGTCCGGCTTTTTTCCGCATACGCCGGACATCGTACATCCCTTGCAGCCGGCCGTTTCCTGACATTGATAACAAAACATTTTATTTTCCATTATTTTTTCTCCTTTAATCAATCCCATTCAATTGCGGATACGGGGCAGGAATCTATCGCTTCCTGAACGCTGTCTTCATCTTCCGGGGATACATTGTTTATAACTTCCGCTTTTCCTTCATCGTTCATGTCGAATACATTACCGCATACTCCGCAGCAAAGACCACAGCCGATACATGTATTCTGATCTATTTTAGCTTTTCTCATCTCTATTACCTCCTGTTAGATTGATTTATATTTCATTCAAAAACCGCTGTTAAAAATATCTTGGGTTTTTGATTTTATTTTCAGGTTTCTTCAAGCCATTTTATGGCATGGGTCGGGCAGCAATAAATGGCGCCCTGAACATGGTTGGTGTCTTCTTCGGACACTTCGTTTATAACTTCCGCCTTTCCAATGTCGTCAATGCCGAACACGCTTGGACACATATTGCAGCAAAGGCCGCAGCCTATACAGCGATTTTGGTTAACTATTGCTTTTCTCATCAGTATTCCCCCCGATTTTCTAATCATTCTTTGATATGACCGTCGATCGATATCGTCACTACCTGCCACGGAATGAATTTTCCGCTTGCCTGGAGAGCTTTTTTCGCTGCCAGTTCAAGACCGCCGCAGCAAGGTACTTCCATTCTGACTATTGTAACACTCTTGATGTCGTTGTATTTTATGATCTCGGTAAGTTTTTCGCTGTAGTCGATATCATCGAGCTTGGGGCACCCGATGAGGGTGATTTTTCCTCTCATAAATTCCTGGTGCATGTTGGCGTAAGCATAGGCGGTGCAGTCGGCGGCTATCAGCAGTTTGGCGCCGTCAAAATACGGGGCGTTGACCGGGACAAGCTTTATCTGGCATGGCCACTGTCCAAGCTGAGAAGCTGCAGGCGGTACAGGCATATGTTCCTGAAAAGAGCCTTGGTCAGCAGGTTCGTTTACAGGTCTGTTGAAACGGTGAAGCTGATGACCCGGGCAGCCTGCGTGCAAAGCTGCAGAAGCTGTGCTGCTTTGCTTTTTCTTCATGTTCTCCTGAACTGCTTTTTCATCATATGCGGCGGCTTCGCGTTCCACAAACGTGATCGCGCCTGTAGGGCATGTAGGAAGGCAGTCGCCTAAACCGTCGCAGTAGTCGTCCCTAAGAAGCTTTGCTTTGCCGTTTACCATTCCGATCGCTCCTTCGTGGCAGGCGGCGGCGCAAGCTCCGCAGCCGTTGCATTTATCTTCGTCTATATGTATTATTTTTCTTATCATTGGACTTTCCTCTCTCTTTCATTTGATCTATGTGAACAGTCGCACAGGCTGGATTTTTTTTATGCTTTTGTAGCTGCTTTTTTATTTTTCCCTTGTCTTTGTATGCACAGCATAATATAATCATAAAGAAAAGTATGTTGTTTAAACAACGAAAATATAAAAATTATTAAAATATTTACTGTAAAGTTATAAGGTGTATAATTATGAAATTATCTGCCACAAGATTATTTAGGGGAATAAGCGAAGAAGAGATAGAGTCCCTTATGAAATGTCTGCAGGCGAAAAAGCAGAAATATAAAAAAGGCGAGACTATCATTGCGGAGGGCAGCATTACGGAACACATAGGGTTTGTGCTGTCGGGAATGGCAATGATGTCGCACGGAGATATATGGGGCAACACGAGCATTTTGGGAAACGTCGCGCCGGGCAGCGTGTTTGCGGAAGTATATGCGTGCATTCCCGGTCAGCCTATGCTGATTACGGTATCCGCGTCGGAAGACACGGAGGTTCTGTTTTTGAATGTGAACCGGGTGCTTACGGTCTGCACAAACGCCTGTCCGTTTCACGCAAGGCTGGCTCAAAATCTTCTTACTGTATGCGCATATAAGGCTATGCAGCTTTCGCAGAAGATACTATATATGAGTTCAAAGTCTATAAGGTCAAGGCTCATGCTTTATTTTTCTGAGTGCGTCAAGCAGGCGGGAAGCAGCTCTTTTCTGATTCCGTATAACCGCCAGCAGCTTGCGGATTATCTCGGAGTCGATAGAAGCGCGATGAGCAATGAGCTTTCAAAAATGCAAAAAGAAGGACTTATAAGTTATAATAAAAACCAGTTTTTGCTTATCAGCAAAGAGCAATATTAAATGGGAGAGTTTATAATGGGGTATTGCACATGGGCCGACATGAACGAGGCCAACAGGATATATCACGATACCGAATGGGGAATACCGGTACACGACGACAGACACATGTTCGAGCACCTTACGCTTGAATGTCTGCAATGCGGCTTAAGTTGGGATCTTATGCTGAAAAAGCGCGGGATATTCAGGAAATGCTTCAATGATTTTGATTATGAAAAGATCGCGGCGTACGATGAAAAAGACGAAGAGAGGATATTGAATACCGAGGGCATGATACGCTCGCCGCGCAAGATAAAGGCGGTTATAAACAACGCGCGCTGTTATCTTAAGGTAAGGGAAGAGTTCGGCAGCTTCTGCGATTATATATGGGCTTATTCCGACGGTAAGACGATACTGTATGAAGGACATCCGGACGGTAAGATACCGGTCAGCAACGGACTTTCCGAAAAGATAAGCAAGGATTTGAAGAAACGCGGCTTCAAGTATGTCGGGGCGATAACCATATATTCGCATCTTCAGGCGTGCGGGATCATAAACGACCATGATATTGAATGTGAGTGCTATAATAAGATAGTGCGGAATTATCCGACGGTCATAAAACCGCGCGATAATGAAGTATACTGAAAAGTCAGGAGATATTATGTTAAAATTAGGTTCTCATGTAAGCATGAGCGGAAAAGAAATGCTGCTTGCTTCCGCTAAGGAGGCGCATAGTTACGGAGCGAACGTATTTATGTTTTATACCGGAGCTCCGCAGAATACGAAACGTAAAGACATATCAGAGCTTAATATAGACGCGGCATGGGAATATATGCGCGGGAACGGGATAGAAGAGATCATAGTTCATGCCCCGTATATAATAAATCTGGCAAACGCCGTAAAGCCTGAAACATTTGAAATAGGCGTGGAATTTTTGGGAAAAGAGATAGAAAGGGCAGCGGCGTGTAAAAGCAAGGTGCTTATACTTCACCCGGGTTCGCATGTCGGAGAGGGCGCCGATGCCGGCACGAAGCAGATAATAAAGGGGCTGAATGAAGTGTTTACACAGGACACCCCGGTATATGTCGCGCTTGAGACTATGGCCGGAAAGGGTTCCGAAATAGGCAGAAGTTTTGAAGAGCTTGCCGCGATATATGACGGCGTAATGTATAATGAAAGGCTGCGGGTATGCTTCGACACATGCCATACGAACGACGCCGGATATGATATAGCAAATGATTTTGACGGAGTCATTGAAAATTTCGATAAGATCATAGGTAAGGACCAGATCGCGGTATTTCACATAAACGACAGCAAAAACGAGCGCGGGGCGCAGAAAGACCGGCATGAAAACACGGGCTTTGGCTCGATAGGGTTTGAAGCGCTTTCATATATTGTTCATCATCCTGATTTTGAAGATGTGCCGAAGATACTCGAATCTCCGTGGATAAAAGACCCGGTGGATAAAAATAAATCATATGCTCC
>DVOP01000142.1 GCA_018713465.1 Candidatus Alectryocaccobium stercorigallinarum
TAAAGGCTATCTTGAACCGGCGCTTAAAGGCATCGAAGCGATAAAAAAACTCAATAGAAATTCGATCGTGCTGATTGGCGAGGGCTGTACGCACCACCGCCAATGCAACGATATCGGGACAGTGAAAATACCTAAGCTTCTCAATAAGCTCTCCGGTATCCAGCTCAAATTAGAAACTTGCAGCGGCGTTGAGTTTCCCGAGGACTTATCCAAATATGACCTTATAGTCCACTGCGGCGGCTGTATGCTGAACGAGCGTGAAATGCAGTACCGAATAAAATGCGCAAGCGATCAAAATGTTCCGGTAATAAACTACGGCATGCTTTTCGCATACGCGAACGGAATACTTGACCGTGCTCTTAAAATATTTGATTTTTAAAATAAGGCTCTGAACCTGTCTCTGGTTCAGAGCCTTATCCAGCCGCTAAAATTTATACCTCAGATCGTCTATACCGTATCCTTTATTTATCTCATGCTCGATCTCCTCGTCCAGCCATTCGATAAAATCATCGAGGTCTTTTTTAATAACAGCGATATCATGCTCGAGATCCAATTTATTTCTCAGATTTGTTCTCGCCTTTTCAAGCGCTTCTTTCGTCAGCTCAGGCAGGTGCTTTCCGTTATCACCGACATACTTATCCCTGTCAGGCGATTTCATCGCGGCCTTAAAATACTTAATCGCTTCCTCAAACTTGCCCTTGTTGTTATGTATCATTCCAAGATAGAAATTCGCGACCGCGTTGTCATGTACGCGCAAGAGCCATTCAAGCCCCTGCTCTGATTTGCTGTGAAAACTCGGATTGAAATAATTTCTTTTCATCTCCTCATGCACCAGCAGGTCATTGCGTACCTGAGCCATCATATCATTAAGCAGCAATTTATAAAGCTGCTCCATGCGTTCAGCCGCGTCCGGAAACTCCAGTTCTCTCGCGTAATAGCACCACTTAAACTTAATAAGGTTTGTATCCGCGAAATTTTCCGCGTATTTCCACATAAACCTGTTGGCGTTAGGTATACGGTAGGAAATGCTTTCTGTGTCCTCCAGTATCTTATGCTGTCCCTCGGGCAGTCTTTCTTCGTATTTCTTCTCATCGCAATATCTCTTGAACAGCTCGTCCATCTGAGGATATATTTCTTTTATCTTAAATCCTCTGCCAATAATTTTAGTCCACTTCAACGCCTCGGCGACGCTCTTTTTTCCATAATAAAGCGCGAGCGTATAATTAGCCTCGGGACACGCAGCCTGTTCAAGCATATCAAGGCCCTTTTGCACATCGGCTTCAGTGCCTATGCCAAGCAGATAGCATTTTCCCAGATTAGCCGCGGCAACGCCGTTATACTTATACGAATCAAAGTATTCAAAGCTTTTTTTATAATATTCAAACGCTTTTTTATCGTCCTTAGGGAAGCCTTTCAAGCCTTTTTCAAAATATTCCCCGGCTCTTAACGCCCCGTCTTCACTTCCGTAATCGCCGGCCAGCATTTCATAACGGGCGGCGCGGTTTTCATCTTTATCAAAAAACAATCCCTCATTATAGTATTTGGCCATTTCCATCAATGACTTCGGCTCGCAATTCTCCGCGCCTTTCTTATATGCCTCGTATTCGTTTCTTCTTTCGCCGGCGAAAAAATAGTACCATCCGAGAGTATAATACGCGTCGTTTTCAGCCTTATCCGCGCCGCACTCTATCGCCTTTTGCTGCCACATTACAGCCTGCTTATAATCATGGTCTAAATTGCACTTTCTCGCGCGCTCCTCGTACTCCCTGAAGCTGATTTCGGCAGGGTCAGGCGCTGCCGGCGCCTGCTTAGGCTCCTGCTTAATAGACGTCTCTTTCTTTTTTCTTTTAAATAATCCCATGTTTTCTCCCTTGAATCATTTACCATTGTTCAAAGAATCCGCCTTCATCAATGGTCGCAATAGTGTTTTTAATAATCTCCTCAAGCGTGGCGTATTTACTTAAATTAGCCGCGTTCAGCGCCTTGTCAAACCATTTTCTTGCCTCGTCAGGATGATCTTCGAACCCGCTTATCATCCCAAGCTTATAATAAACATATGCGTCGTCCTCCGCCTCTGCCAGCTGCAAATATCTGAACCACGCCGTACTCAGGAACTTATTGGTTTTACCTGACTGGTAGTCTTCTATTTCTTCATTTAGCGTATCCTCCGCCTCTTTAAGCACCCTGTTGCGCACATCGACAAATTGTGCCGGATCGATGAAGCCTCCGGCCTTATAGGCTTGAAGGCCATATTTATGCGCGTCCTTGGCTCCCCATTCCTGATCAGCGTAATACTTGAAAAGAAATTCGTTAGCAAGCTTGCTTCCCATATCAGCAAGCTCCCGCATACAGTTCATTTCGCAAAACCTCCTCTCCGCTTTAATATCTTCCAGATTAAGATATTTGTACAGTGCAATTTCTATATATTCCATGCTTATCCCATACTTGCATGCCCTGGAAAGCCATTTGCAAAAATGATCTTTAAAATATTCATTTTTTTCCTTTTCCCAAAAATCAGCGTAGAAAAGCGCTATGCCATAGGCCGCTTTCTTGTCCCTGCCAAGCACCTCGTCCATATCATTGGCAAGGGCTACGTTCCTTTTTTCTGCCTCCTCGCAAATTTTATAATAATGCCCCGCTATAACAAGCTTGTCATTACATTTTATCTTGCCTGAGCTGTAAAATCTTGCAATGTTATACATACCGCTGGGGCTGCCCATAGACTCTGCTTTTTTGTACCACTCAAGCGCCGTCTTATCATCCGGTTTGGGTATTCCGACCCTCCCTGCTTCATATAACAGGCCGATTCCGTTCGCACCGTCTCCGTTTCCCTTCTCATACGCCTTACGGAACCAATACAGCGCTTTTTCATCATTCGGCTCACAGCCGTTTCCTTCCATATATGCCGTAGCAAGGCAGCACATTGAAAATTCATCTCCCGCTTCGGCGCCGATCGAATACATTTCAAAGGCTTTTTTCATATCGCCGTTTTTTACATAATAATCCCCGCGGCTGCAATGAGCCTTTAAATAACCAACGTTTATAGCGCGCTGAAACCACTCGAACACCTTATCTATATCGGCATCTTCTTTTCCAATCGAACCGTAATCATGGCTGCGCGTATATTCCCACGCAAGATCGTTCCGCGCCAGTCCGTTATAGCCGTATATTGCGGCTGTTTTAAGGCTTTCCATTTTGCGGAAATCATATTTGTTTTTACGCGCTTCAATACTTGCTATATAATTTTCGTCCTTGCTTTCATCTACGTCCGGTTTAGGAACTGTGGAGCTGACCGGCGGATTTCCGTCACGCCCCGCCTTCTGCCATGCGTATTCAAGATCGTCGCCCATGTAGACCGTGTTGTCCTTTGCCGTCTTTAGAAGCCAATCCACGGCCTTGTTATAGTCCTGTTCAATATAAAGCCGTTCCATACCGTAAAGATAAGCCCGACTCACCTTTAGCATAGCCTTTCCGCTTCTCGCCTCGGCTGCCTTGAAAAGCAGCTCCGACGCTTTATCACGCAGCCCGCGGGCGTTTGCCTCATCGGACTTTTTAAGCAATTTATCGCCTTTATTGCCAAATAATCCCATTCCTGCCTTCCCCCGTTTTACTCATACCTGAAACATCAACAAAAAGACATTAATATAATTTCTGCCAAGGAGCATTCACTGCCTATGAATTAAGATATCTCTTACACTCAGCGATCCCGTCGTTTGCCGCCTGCACGAGGCTGCGGCCGTCAAACTTATAATCATCTCTGTTAGAGCACTCCAAAGCCTTTTCATACCACCATATCGCCTTATTCGGATCTTTTCTGTTCTGGGATATCTCGCCCAGCCGGTAAAATACGAGCGCGTCCTTCTTCATTTTCGCAAGCTGTTCATATGTCTGGTCGACTACCGTAAAGAATTGCTCGTCAAGGTCTCTGTTCTTCTCCCTCTGGTATTTATCCCAGTCTTTTTTGTATTTCTCCTCCGCTTCTTCAAGCATTTTATCGTAAAGCTCCTGTCGCTTAGACCAGCTAATCTGAACTCCTGCCTTTTCAGCCAGCAGATAGTATTTAGACGCTTTTTTATTCCAGCCGTAGCTTGTGTACATTTTATAGCAGAATACCATAGAGGCCGTATTGCCTTTTTCAGCGAGCTTCTCGAATTCTTCGACTTCCGCCTGGTCGTATCCCCTTGTATCTATCGAACAGTTATTAAGGTCATAGCGTTCCGTGAGCAGTTCGTTCATCTTATCGTCGCTTTTATATCCATAGTTAAGCGCATTAACAAACCATGCAAGCGCATCCAGCTTTTTATCTCTTGAATCATTTTTTGAATAAAATTCTCCGAGGGCGTAGCAGGCAAGAGGATTTCTCTTTTGTGCGGATTTTTCATAGTAATCTATGGCTGTAAATAAATCCTTTTCAACGACCCTGCCTTCAAAATAAAATCTTCCGATATTATACAATCCATAAGAGTCGCCCGCTTCTTCTGCTTTTCTGTACCATGAAAGCGCAATTTCGTCGCTCTTTTCAAGGCCGCCCGTCCCGTTTTCATAACAGAAGCCAAGATTGTTAAGCGCAGAACCGTATCCCTGATCAGCAGATTTACGATACCAGAAAACAGCTTTTTCTTCGTCTTTTTCACAGGCCGTGCCATTATTATAATATCCTGCCAGATTATATTGACAATACATATCTCCCAGATTTGCGCCCTTTGTATAAAGCTCGAAGGCGCGCTCCTTATCTCCTTTTTTACTGTGAGCAAAGCCCCAGCTGCAGTATGCGTTTATATAACCAATATCCACCGCGCGCTGAAACCACTCGTCGGCTTTATCAAAATCTTCTTTTCCGACGTTTCTCGGCCCTATCCTGTGAAAAGGCTGAGTATATTTCTTTGCAAGCGCACATCTCGCAAGAGCGTTGTTATCTTTAGCCGCCATGATAAGCCACTTCATTTCCTCCCATTGATCCCCCGACGCTTTAGCTTCAAGGCTCTGCTTATAATAAAAGTCCTCGGAATCAGGCTCGTCGCCTTTGACAGCTGTAGATTTAACAGGCGGCGCTCCTGCCCGTCCGGCCTTTTTCCATGCAAACTCAAGGTCGTCGCCCATATAAAATACACTGTCCTTTGCCGCTTTTATAAGCCACTCTATAGCCTTGTCATAGTCCTGCTCAAAGCCTTCGTCTCCATAGAGATAATTACGCCCGAGTGTAACGGCGGCAAGTTCGCTCCCAAGTTCTCCGGCCTTTAATAAAAGAGCAGCCGCGTCTCCTCTGCTTGCGCCGCGTTTTACCTTTCGATACTCATCAAGATAATAATTTTTATCTTTCTTTTTAAACAGTCCCATATTCCCGCCCTCGTTTTAAGTATATTTTTATTAATTAAATCACAATTCCGACAATATACGCTCCCGCTTCTTCAAAGTAAATATGAAGCATATTATCATAAACACCGCCGCGAGTATCCACGCCGCGCCGTCCCTGTAGAAAAGCGCGTGGCTTCCAAACTGGTCTACAAGAACATAGGCCACAAATATCCTTACGCCTACCTCTAAAACACCGGAAAGCATCGGCGCAATCGAATTTCCAAGACCCTGGAGCGAATATTTGAAAAGATACATCAGATACGCAGCTATCAACATTTCAGTCATTACCGCGACATATTCATATGCCACCTCGAGCGCCATATCCGCGTGCTCCATCGTTTTGTCGAGCAAAAGACCTACGAGCGGTTTTTCAGCGAATATCATAACTATCATTATTACTACCGCTGATATCAAAGCTATAACAGTCGCCTGCTTAATTCCTTTGCGCACGCGGTCAAGTCTTTTCGCGCCGTAGTTCTGTCCTACGAACGTTGCGGTCGCAAATCCGATAGCAACCGCCGAGCAGTCAAGCAGACCGTGGAATTTTGTCGCCGCAGTGCAGCCTGCCACAAATATCGCGCCGTAAAGGTTCGTCACGGCCTGAGTAGCTATCCCGCCTATGACGACTATAGAATTTCCAAGCGCGAGCGGTATACCTATGCGGCACATTTCTTTCGCCATGTCCTTATCCCACTTCCAGTCCGCAAGCTCAAATTCAAACAGATCGGAGCGTCTTATCTCTACCATGCAAAACAGAAATGCAAGCGTCTGTGCTATTATAGTCGCGAAAGCTGCCCCGCCTATCCCAAAGTTAAGCTTCACGACAAAAATAAGGTTCAGAACTATATTTGTACATGCAGCAATCAGCATAGCCAAAAGCGGAGTTTTACCATCGCCGACAGCCCTTAATATCGCAGAAGCCATATTATATCCGATAACCATTATTGTACCGCAGTATATTATAGTCAGATAGATATACGCGTCCTGAATTATATCGCCGGGAGTATTTAACATAACGAGGAGAGACCTTGCCAAAACGACAAAAACAACGGTTACGGAAAGTCCGATGATCAGGCACAGACGCGCGCACATGCATACCGCCCTGCGCATTTCCCTTAATCTGCCGGCGCCGAAATTCTGCGCCACAAGAGATGAAAAGCCCTGCGTAAGTCCTTGTGCCGCCCAGAGTATTGCCCAGATAAGCCAGTCGCAGGCGCCTACAGCCGCAAAGCCGTGTACTCCCGCGCCGCGCCCTATTATAACGGCGTCCGCGATGCCGTAAAGCTGCTGTCCGACATTTGTAACTATGAGGGGCAGGGCGAGCGTTAATATAAGCTTAAGCGGGCTTCCCTCCGTCATGTTTACTGCGTGAACAGTATGATGATGTGCCATATGGTGATAATGATGCATTGCTTCTTTCCTTAGCTTTTTTAATTATTCCAATACCTTCCGGCTAGGCAAATTGTTAAAAATATCCGTAACCTAAAAGTATATAAATTTGATATATATTTATCAAAAAGTATAACAGAAGCAGAGGTAAATCTCTACTTTTTTTGACATTTTCCGGATTTTATCATAAAAGCATCCGCTTGACTGAAAAAATATCCGCTTACCAAAAAAGCGCCTGCACAGCGGCAGACGCTTTTGAAGAATTATTATAATGTAAATCAAACCGGGCAGGCGTAAACTGTGTCGTCCTCCTTCTTGCTTGCCTTTATCATCTCGGTAAGCTTCGGAACAACCTTGTTGAGATCGCCTACAAGGCCATAGTCGGCAACGTCAAAGATCGGCGCAGACTCATCTTTGTTGATAGCCACAATTATATCGGACTCCTCCATTCCGGCTACGTGCTGGATAGCTCCGGAAATACCGATTGCGAAATATACGTTCGGACGAACCGTCTTTCCTGTCTGTCCTACCTGGAGCTCTTTCGGCTTCCAGCCTGCGTCAACGACTGCACGTGAGCAGCTTACCTGACCGCCTATAGCGTCCGCAAGGTCCTGAAGTATCTTGAAGTTCTCTGGACTTCCTACTCCACGTCCGCCTGATACAAGTATCTTAGCGTCCATGATATCAGCGACCTCATTGACTGCCTTAACCACTTCAAGTATCTCAACATATTTGTTGTTCGGTGTAAATCCAGGATTGAACTCGATAACCTCACATTTAGCACATGGTATCCTGTCTCTCTTCTGCATAACTCCAGGTCTGACTGTAGCCATCTGAGGACGATGATACGGACATGCTATAGTAGCAATCGTATTTCCGCCGAACGCCGGACGAGTCATAAGCAGCTGATTATGAAGCTGTTCTTCTCCCGGTCTTGCAACAAGCGGAAAATCTCCTATATCCAGCTGTGTACAGTCAGCTGTAAGTCCTGTATGAACGCGCGCTGAAACTCTCGGACCAAGATCTCGCCCGATAGCCGTAGCGCCTATGAGCACGATTTCAGGTTTAAATTCTTTAATTACAGACGCAACAGCATGTGTATACGGCTCTGTTCTGTACTCCTTAAGCTCGGGGTCATCTATAAGGATAACCTTGTCTGCGCCGTACTCGGCAAGCTCATCGGCAAGATTCTTAACATTGCTGCCGACAAGGATGGCCGCTACGAACGTATTAAGATCAGCAGCAAGATCCTTGGCTTTTCCAATAAGCTCGAAAGCGATACTGCTGAGTTTGTTGTCTACCTGCTGCGCATAAACATATACGCCTTTATATTCTTCAAAACTCATTCCTGTCAACCTCCTGTTATATTACATGCTTTTCTTTAAGCTTGCCGAAGATATACTCAGCTCCCTCTTCAGGATCAAGTACAACCTTCTCTCCCGCGCCTTTTCTGACTTTATCAGACGCTTTAGCGATCTTCGTCGGAGAACCCTTAAGACCTAAGTTGCTGTCGTCAACGTCTTTAAGGTCTTTTCTTCCCCATACAGTTATCTCTGTGTCAACTGCGTCGAAGATTCCGCCCGGAGTCATATAACGAGGCTCATTGAGTTCTGCAAGAGCCGTAAGAAGACAGGGCATTTTTGCCTTAACCATGTGATATCCGTCGTCAAACTGACGCTGAGCGATAACATAGTCGCCGTCTATCTCGATACTCTTTGTATAAGAAATTACCGGTATTCCAAGGTGCTCTGAAATCTGCGGACCTACCTGAGCGGTATCTCCGTCGATAGCCTGACGGCCTGTGATTATAAGGTCATAATCAAGATTTCTCAACGCACCTGCAAGAGTCTGTGATGTAGCCCATGTATCAGCTCCGCCAAGTACGCGGTCTGTTACAAGGATAGCTTTGTCGGCGCCCATAGCAAGCGCTTCTGTAAGAACGTCGGCAGCCTTCGGAAGACCCATTGAAACAACAGTTACTTCAGCGCCGTACTGATCTTTTAATCTGAGTGCAGCTTCAAGACCGGCCTTGTCGTCCGGGTTCATGATAGCGAGCATGGCAGCTCTGTTAAGCGTGCCGTCCGGATTGAAAGAAACTCCGCCCTTTGTGTCCGGTACCTGTTTAATACAAACAACTATTTTCACTTTTCGTACCTCCTGTTATTTCAATAAATCAGCTGAAATTACCATACGCTGAACTTCAGATGTTCCCTCATAGATCTCTGTGATCTTAGCGTCACGCATCATACGCTCTACATCATATTCTCTGATGTAGCCGTATCCGCCGTGAAGCTGAACAGCCTTAGTAGTAATTTCCATAGCTGCCTCTGCTGCGTACAATTTAGCCATAGCCGCTTCAACGCTATAACGCTCCTGAGTATCCTTCGCTTTTGCAGCTCTGTATACCATCATCTGAGCGGCTTTAGCCTTTGTTGCCATATCAGCAAGCTGGAACTGGGTATTCTGGAAAGCGGAAATAGTTCTGCCGAACTGCTTTCTCTCTTTAACGTATTTAACAGTTGCTTCAAGAGCTCCCTCTGCAAGTCCGAGCGCCTGAGCAGCGATACCGATACGTCCTCCGTCGAGGGTATGCATAGCGATATTGAAGCCCTTGCCTTTCGGTCCTAAAATATTGTCCTTCGGGATACGGCAGTCTGTGAAAATAAGCTCATAGGTAGCTGAACCTCTGATACCCATTTTCTTTTCCTTCGTTCCGAAAGTAAATCCCGGAGTGCCTTTTTCAACGATGAACGCAGAAATCTCTTTCATCATCTTACCGCGTTTTTCAACTGTTCCGGTAACGGCGATAACGATATAGATATCTGCTTCCTTACCGTTTGTGATAAAGCATTTTGAGCCATTGAGCACCCACTCGTCTCCGTCGAGCACGGCCTTTGTCTGCTGTCCCTGAGCGTCTGTTCCCGCGCCCGGCTCTGTAAGTCCGAATGCGCCTAATTTTTCGCCCTTCGCAAGCGGAACGAGGAATTTCTGTTTCTGCTCTTCTGTTCCGAACGTCATTATCGGGTCCATGCAAAGTGAAGTATGCGCTGATACGATAACGCCCGTAGTACCGCATACCTTTGAAAGCTCCTCAACACACATAGCGTATGTAAGGATGTCGCAGCCCTGTCCGCCGTACTCTTTCGGAACAGGGATGCCTAAGAAACCGTATTTTGCGAGTTTTTCAACGGTTTCGTGCGGAAATCTTTCTTCTTCGTCGACTTCCTGAGCGAGCGGCTTAACCTCGTTTTCAGCGAATTCCCTGAAAAGAGATCTGGCCATTTCATGCTTTTTGTCCAATGTGAAATCCATTTTTTTCCTCCAATTCCCTAATTGATTCTATATAATACAATGCTGCAAAGCATGAGTATTATCATTAGTTGTTTGTAAATGTTTTCTCTTTGCGTTTCTCAAGGAATGCTCCCATTCCCTCTTTCTGGTCATGTGTCTCGAAGCAGTCTCCGAAAAGTTTAGCTTCAAGAGCAACAGCCTCGTCCATAGGAAGCTCGATTCCTTCGTTGATAGCCTTTTTGCTGTTTCTTACCGCTATAGGAGCGTTTGACGCTATCCTGTTCGCAAGCTTAACGGCTTCGTTCATAAGCTCTGCGAGCGGATATACATGATTTACAAGACCAATTCTAAGAGCTTCATCAGCCTTGATATTTCTTCCGCCGTAAATCATCTCTTTAGCCATTCCCGGACCTACAAGTCTTGCGAGTCTCTGTGTTCCGCCAAATCCAGGTGTGATTCCAAGGCCAACCTCAGGCTGTCCGAATACAGCGTTTTCAGAACATATTCTTATATCGCACGCCATGCAGATCTCGCAGCCGCCGCCAAGAGCGTAGCCATTTACAGCAGCGATGACAGGTATAGGAAGTCTTTCGATCTTAAGGAAGATACGGTTTCCGTTCTTGCCCCATGCTTCACCCTCAGCCTTGCTAAGAGGATACTGTGCAGCGATATCAGCGCCGGCAACAAAAGCCTTTTCGCCTTCACCTGTTAAAATAAGACATCTTACTGAATTTACGTCAACTTCGTCGAGCGCTTTGTCAAGCTCAGCGAGAACTTCGCCGTCAAGCGCGTTTAAAACCTTCGGTTTATTGATAGTCATAATAGCTATCTGACCCTGTACTTCATATTTGATATATTCCATGATAAACTCCTTTCTGCATTTAATTTATTTTCATTCCATTATCTTTCAACTATAGTCGCGCAGCCCATTCCGCCGCCGATGCAAAGAGTCGCAAGCCCCTTCTTCGCGTCTCTCTTCTTCATTTCGTGAAGGAGAGTTACGAGTATACGGCAGCCTGAAGCTCCTACCGGGTGTCCGAGCGCGATAGCTCCGCCGTTTACGTTTACCTTGCTCATATCGAATTTGAGGTCGTGCGCAACCGCGAGAGACTGAGCCGCAAAAGCCTCGTTTGCCTCTATAAGATCAAAATCATCGATGGACCAGCCTGTCTTCGCGAGAACTTTCTTTGTAGCCGCAACAGGACCAACGCCCATTATAGACGGATCGACGCCGCCAAGCGCTCCGGCAACCCATGTAGCCATGACCTCTGTTCCGAGCTCCTTTGCTTTTTCCTCTGTCATAAGCACTACTGCAGCCGCTCCGTCATTGATACCTGAAGCGTTTCCGGCTGTTACCATACCGTCCTTTTTGAACGCTGGTTTAAGCTTTGCAAGCGCTTCCATGTTTGTTCCCGGACGCGGTCCTTCGTCTTTATTTACTATTACTGTTCCTTTTTTAACTTTAACTTCTACCGGAACTATTTCGTCGTCGAATCTTCCGCTTTCCTGAGCCGCAACAGCTTTGTTCTGGCTCGCGCAGCCGAACTCGTCGAGCTGCTCTCTTGTAAGCCCCCACTGCTCAGCTACGTTTTCAGCAGTGATTCCCATATGATAATCGTTGAACGCGTCCCAGAGAGCGTCGTTCACCATCGTATCTATCATAGTAGAATTGTTCATACGATATCCGAAACGTGCTTTTGTAAGAGCGTACGGTGCAAGAGACATATTCTCTGTTCCGCCCGCTACTACGATGTCTGCTTCTCCGGCCTTTATAAGCGCCGCGCCAAGATTTACACAATTAAGTCCTGAGCCGCATACGACGTTTACAGTAACAGCCGGAACCTCTTTCGGAAGTCCAGCTTTCATTGAAGACTGTCTCGCCACGTTCTGTCCCTGAGCGCCCTGAAGCACGCAGCCCATATATACAAGATCTACCTGCTCAGCCGGTACGTTCGCTCTTTTAAGAGCTTCCTTGATAACGATAGCTCCTAAATCTGCTGCAGGTACAGTACTTAACTCTCCGCCCATTTTTCCTATCGCCGTTCTGCATGCGCCGGCAATAACGATTTTTCTGTCACCCATATGGTTGACCCTCCTTAAAAATTATATATAACAGAAAAATGTAATTGTGAAATCTTTGTCAAACATCACATAACATTTTACCATTCGTGAAAAATTTGTCAATAACTATATCAGGTAAATTTTAAAAAAAGCATAATGTTATAAAAAGCAGCCGTTTTTCTATGAAAAATTAGCCTCAGCTTCTTATCTGTCCATCGCCATATATTATATATTTTGTCGTAGTTAAAGCCTCAAGTCCCATCGGTCCTCTCGCGTGAAGCTTCTGGGTGCTTATTCCTATCTCCGCTCCGAGCCCGAACTCAAAGCCGTCGGTAAATCTCGTTGAAGCGTTCGCGTAAACGGCGGCCGCGTCAACCTCCTCAAGGAACTTCTGCGCGTTAAAATAGTCTTTTGTGACTATAGCCTCGGAATGACCCGTATTATATTTATTAATGTGCTCTATCGCCTCGTCCACAGACGAAACCGTCTTTATGGAAAGGATATAGTCCAGATACTCTTTTCCCCAATCCTCTTCCGAAGCGTGAACAGCGTCTTTTGTGTATCCAAACGCCTTGTCGTCAGCCCTGAGCTCAACGTTCTTCTCCCTGAGCTTAGCCGAAAGAGCCGGAAGGAGCTTGTCGGCTATTTTTTCATGCACTACGAGCGACTCGCATGCGTTGCATACGCCGACGCGCTGCGTTTTCGCGTTGATTATAATGTCGGCAGCCATATCGAGATCGGCGCTCTCGTCAACGAATATATGGCAGTTTCCCGTTCCCGTCTCAATGACCGGAATAGTGCTGTTTTCAACGACCGTCCGGATAAGTCCGGCTCCGCCTCTTGGTATGAGAAGATCGACATATTCCGTAAGGCGCATGAACTCCTTTGTCGTCTCTCTGTTAGTGTCCGTGATAAGCTGTACCGCGTCCACCGGAAGAGACGCTTCCTCAAGAGATCTTCTTATACAATCGACAATAGCCTTTGTAGAATTTATTGCGTCGGAACCGCCCTTTAAAATGACCGCGTTGCTCGTTTTAAAGCAAAGCCCGAAAGCGTCTGCCGTAACGTTCGGCCTTGCCTCGTATATTATGCCTATAACGCCCATCGGAACTCTCTTCTTCCCTATCATAAGTCCGTTCGGACGCTTTACCATTCCCGTGACCTCGCCCACAGGATCAGGAAGCGCCGCAAGCTGCTTCAAGCCCTCGGCCATCCCCGAAATGCGTTCCTCTGTGAGGCAAAGCCTGTCGAGGAGTCCCTGGGACATATTGTTCTTTCTGCCGTTTTCCATATCTATATCGTTAGCTTTTATAAGCCCGGCCGCATTTTTCACAAGGTCGTCGGCGCATTTTATAAGCAGCTCGTTTTTCTGCGTGCAGTTCATTTTAGCAAGAAAGACCTGGGCTTTTTTTGCTCTCGCGCCTATTTCGTTCAGATTCATAAGGCTGGCTCCTTTCTTAGATCTTTTCAATACAGTCTATGACATAAAATTCGTCTTTCGGGTCGGACAGGAAGACCGTACCGTGTCTTTCGCCCTCGATTATCTCGTGTATTATCCTGAAGTCGTCGCCGCTGGCTATTACCATGTCCGCTCCTGCCGAGGTCGCTATCTTAACGGCGGTGAGCTTCGTTGCCATTCCTCCGGTCCCGACTCCGTCGCTTAATGCGTCTTTTCCCATTTTTATATAGTCGTCGTTCAGCTTATCGACCATATCGATGAACTTCGCGTCCGGATTCACCTTTGGGTTATCCGTATAAAACCCGTCGATATCCGACAGAAGTATAAGCAGCTCTGCGTGTATAAGAGAAGTAACAACGGCTGAAAGCGTGTCGTTGTCGCCGAAATACGACAGGCTGTCTACTCCGTATGTCGCTATCGTATCGTTTTCGTTTACGATAGGGATAACGCCAAGAGATAAAAGCTCGTTAAAAGTATTTCTCGCGTTGAAGCGGTTGAGGTTGTCTACCATCGTATTTTTAGACATAAGAATCTGGCTGCAAATCTGGTTATACTCTGAAAAGAGCTTCTGATATATCATCATCAGCTTTGCCTGCCCTACGGACGCGCACGCCTGCTTCTCCGTCAGGTTTTCCGGCTTTTCCTTTATGCCTAAGGTGTCTCTTCCGACCATAACGGCTCCGGAAGAAACGATAACGACTTCCTTCCCCTGGCTCCTTAAATCGCTTATCTCACGCACGAAACGCTCGAGCTTTACAAGGTCAAGATGACCCGTTTCCTTATGGGCCAGCGTGGAAGAACCTATCTTGATAACTATCCTTTTTTTATCCTTAAACGCCTTTCTGACTTCGACGTCCCTGTCCGGCTTTCTCGATATGCCAAGATCGGCAAGCGCCTTCTCCTGCTTCTCCTCCATTATCTTCGCTTCCTCGGCGGAATTCACATGGTCGTATCCTAAAAGATGGTACATACTGTGCGCTATCAAAAAAGCATATTCCCTTTTTTCGGAATGGCCGTATTCGTTCGCCTGTTCCGATACCTTATCGAGCGAGATAACGATATCGCCCAGAACCGCCTCTCCGGTCTCAGGATCGAATACGCCGTCCATATTTTCGATATCATCAAATTTCCCCGGTTCCGTAAAATCGATCATAGGAAACGAAAGCACATCCGTTTCCTTGTCGATACCGCGGTATTCCCTGTTAAGCTTACGTATGCCGTTATTATCCGTAAGAAGAACCGAGACTTCTGCTTCAAAAGGGAAATCCTCGTTGTCCAGTACTTTTTCTATCACACTCTCGGCAACGGCCCTGTACTGGTTAATGCGCTTGCTCGCTTCAACGTCTATATTAACTGTCATTTTCTCAAGTATCCTCTTTTTTCAGTCTGTTTTCCAGTCCCGTATTTCTTTTCGTACTGCTCGTAAGCCTCCACTATCTTCTGGACGAGCGGGTGCCTTACTACGTCCTTGCTCGTAAGACGGCAAAAAGCAATTCCGTCCACGCCCTTAAGTATCTTTACGGATACGTCAAGACCGGATTTTGTTCCCTCCGGAAGATCCTTCTGCGAAGCGTCTCCCGTGATTATGACTTTGGAACCAAAGCCGATCCTTGTAAGGAACATTTTCATTTGCTGCTGCGTAGTGTTCTGCGCTTCGTCGAGTATGATAAATGCGTTGTCGAGCGTACGGCCGCGCATATATGCGAGCGGCGCTACCTCGATAAGCCCCTTTTCCATATTTTTCTGGAAGCTCTCCGCGCCCATTATCTGATAAAGCGCGTCATACAGCGGCCGCAGGTACGGGTCTATCTTGCTTTGCAGGTCTCCGGGAAGGAATCCAAGCTTTTCGCCTGCTTCTATCGCGGGCCTTGTGAGGATTATCCTGCTGACGTCCTCGTTCCTGAAAGCAGTCACGGCCATCGCGATCGCCAGATACGTCTTTCCTGTTCCGGCGGGACCTATGCCGTACGTGATCATATTATTGCGTATCGCGTCTACATATTCCTTTTGCCCTATCGTCTTTGGCTTTACCGGTCTGCCGTTTATCGTATGGCATATATAATCCGCGTCGAGTCCGGTAAGCACGTTTTCTTTTTCTTCAGCGGACATAGCGATCATGTAGTTGACGTTCTGTTCTGTGATACTGTTCCCGTTAGCCGAAAGGCGTATAAGCTCGGCAATTCCGTTCTTCGCTTTTTTCACGCGGCTGGCGGGTCCGAGTATCCTGAGCGTACCGTCCCTTTGGATAAGAGAAACATTAAAGGCTCTTTCGATTTTTTTCGCGTTTTCATCGAATCTGCCCAGTACGTTGAGCGCATGCTCTGCCGGCAGCTCTATGCGTTCCTCAATTATAACATTGTCCGACATTTTATTTCCTTTTGCATATATTTATGATGTTGAGGCCAAAAAATATTTTGACCTCAATAATACGATATTTATTCTGATGTATCCGCCTCTTTAAAATATACGAGACTGAAAAGCAGATACAGCTTTCCGCCGAGATAATGATCCATGCCGCATTTTTCCATCAGGTCGGCTATCATTATCCCGTGGCTCTCTATACACGGATACATTTCCTCGGGGTGCCGGCAGAAATCTTTCGGGAATGTACATTTCTGGCATGTCTTGCACCAGCTGCTTGACAGCACATATGTTATATACCCTTCTTTAAACATATGCGAACAAATGATATTTGTAAGCTTTTCATGCTCCTTCTGCGCGGTTTCCATCTCCTGCGCCGTACCGCCCTGAAGCTCGGTGACCGTGGAAAACACTAAAATGTCGGTGTATCTGAGACATTTTTCCTCGCACTTTTCAAGCTTTCCAATGGCAGGCGGACAGGACCACGATGTGCCGTAATGTGTACACGCTCTTTTGCACAGCTGTCTTACTTTTTCAGAATATTCCACGTCGTCAGGCTTTATAAAAGCATACTGGTAAACAGGAAATTTTTCTATAAACGATTCAATATTTTCAAAGCTCAAGTTAATATCCTCTAATCGCCATAAATTAAGCCGCAGAAAATCTATTCCGCCCTTGACGGAGCGTCCTGGTCTGTAAAATCATCTCCCGGCTCCTCTGTGGGCTCCGGAGGCTGTGTCGGTTCCGGCGTAGGCTCTTCAGTAGGTGTCGGCGGCTGCGTCGGTTCCGGCGTGGGCTCTTCAGTAGGTGTCGGCGGCTGCGTCGGTTCTGGCGTAGGCTCTTCGGTAGGCTCCGGAGGCTGCGTCGGATCCTGTGTAGGCCTTTGCGTAGGTCTTTGTGTCGGCCTCTGCGTAGGTCTGCTGTTTCCTCCCGACGACGGGGTATCCGGCGTATCGTTGTCTCCTCCGGATGGTACTGTCGTCTCAGGCTTTTCTATTTCAGGCGTATATTCATACCACATAGCCGCGATCTGGCTTGACGTGCCGCGTTCATTTACGGCTATGGCGTATACAAAATGCCTGCCCTCCTGCATTTCAACAGGACCCGAATAAACGCTGCTTGAAGCAGACGGCTTTGAATCTACGGAGTAATAAATCGTACAGCCATCTACAGGCTCGATAGTAACCTTATTATCATCGCCCGTATAAGCTCCTGAAGCAGTCGAAATTACCGGCGTATTCGGGATATCGTAAACGATATTGAACGTTCTCGAAGCCGTTTTGCTGTGTATTCCTTTTCCGTTTACTGCAACAGCCGTAAGCTTTGTTTCGCCGTCCGAGATCTTTACAGGCTCAGAATAAAGACTATAATCGTCAAAATCCGCGCCGGACTCTGTCGAATAATATATTTCACAGCCATCGCCAGCCGTAAGCACTAATTCAACATCCTCACTGAACGTTCCGCCGTCCACGGAAAACACCGGCTGGTCCACGATATAATCAGCAAAAGCGCTTCTTATGCTCTCCGGGGCCTCGCCCATTATATCCGCGATATTGTCGTAATCTCCGCTGTCGGCATATATTTCAAGCAGTACGTCATATGCGTCGCTCTGCGAATCGTTGTCCGCGATTATGTTTCTAAGTATGCTTATGGCCTCGTCTTTATTCTCAAGCCCGAAATAAGCTATCTTCGCCTTTAATATCTGGGCTTCGATACTTCCCTCGTCATATCCGAGCGCGGTATTGACAGCGTTGTATGCGTTCTGGTAATCGCCGTCCTCATACATCGTCTGCGCGTCTTTGAAGGCCGTATCAAATTCATCGCCCGAAACGGTCATCGTAGACCTTATAGTCATTACAGCGATAGAAATACCTATAGCCGCAATAGCAATAAGCGCTATAGTGCATAACCGCTTTAAAAAGCGGCGCTTTGAATCATGCTTTCTCCTTATCTCACGGCGCTCCTCGAGCTGCTCCGCTTTCTTTTCTTCACTTATGCTCTGGCGGATCATCATATCCAGATCGAGCATTTCATAATTTGGAACGAGCTGTACGTCAATACCGCAGACAGGACATACAAATATCCCGTCCGGTATTTCCGAACCACAGCGAATACATTTGCTCATTATCCGTTCTCCTCAAGATAATTTTCAAACTGTTCTGATGTCATCAGTATTTTTCTGGGCTTCGTGCCCTCTTCCTCACCGACTACGCCGGCTTCGCAAAGCTGGTCCATTATCCTTGCCGCGCGGTTGAATCCTATCTTAAAGACTCTCTGCAGCATTCCGATAGACGCCTTGTCCTTCTCTATAATAAATTTTCCGGCGTCCGCAAAATAAACGTCTCTGTCGTCCTGCGAAACTGCCGCGCTCTGCACGGGCGCTGAAGAATCGATCGCCTCCTGGACAGAGGTATCATATCCGGCTCCCGTCTTTGAAATAAAATCCACTACCTTCTGTATTTCATCGTCCGATACAAAGCCTCCCTGAACACGGGCGGGTTTCGCGTATCCCGACGGATAAAACAGCATATCGCCTTTTCCAAGCAGCTTTTCAGCTCCGTTCATATCGAGAATGACCCTTGAATCGATTCCCGACGTTACAGAAAGCGCTATCCTCGACGGCATATTTGCCTTTATAAGACCGGTGATGACATTTACGGACGGCCTCTGCGTCGCGATTATAAGGTGCAGTCCTGCCGCGCGCGCAAGCTGCGCAAGGCGGCATATCGAATCCTCTACCTCACCCGGAGCCACCATCATAAGATCGGCAAGCTCGTCTACGACTATGACTATCTGAGGAAGTATCTCCGGAGCTTCCTCTTCTTCGTTCGCAAAGTGCGCGAGGCTGTCGGCTTTAAGGTTATATCCTTTCAGATCCCTTACGCCGAACTCGGCGAAGAGATTATATCTGCGCGTCATTTCCGTGACCGCCCACGCGAGCGCGCCCGCGGCTTTCTTCGGATCCGTGACCACAGGACTTAAAAGGTGCGGTATTCCGTTGTATACGGAAAGCTCGACGACCTTAGGATCAATCATTATAAATTTGACTTCGTCCGGAGCGGCTTTATACAAAATACTCATTATAAGGGTATTTATGCAGACCGACTTTCCGCTTCCCGTAGCTCCAGCTATCAGAAGGTGCGGCATTTTGGCTATGTCAGATATCACGGGCTTACCCGCAAGATCCTTTCCGACCGCGAACGAAAGCTTCGATTTACTCTGCTTGAATTCATCTGTGTCTAAAAGCTCCCTGAGCAAAACGGCGTTGTTCGTCTTGTTCGGGACTTCGATACCTATAGCCGCTTTTCCCGGGATAGGCGCTTCTATCCTTATGTCGGAAGCAGCAAGATTTAATTTTATATCGTCGGTAAGCCCGACTATCTTGCTGACCTTTACGCCCTGCTCCGGCTGAAGCTCATATCTTGTGACCGTAGGTCCGCAGCTCGCGTTTATGACCTTCGCCTCGACTCCGAAGCTGTGGAGCGTCTGCTGCAGCTTTTTGGCCGTTTCCTTTACCTGCGCGGTAAGCTCTTTTGTGCTCGTTACCCCGCCTTTTTTAAGCAGATTGAGCGGCGGAAGCTTATATGCGGCAGCAGTGCTTTTAGACTTATTAACTACGCTTTCGGCAGCCTTTCCTATAACAAACGAGCCGCTACCTTTTTTCTTTGATCCCGCAGCTGTCTTAGGCACATCGCCAATGTCGTCAGGCTCCTCCAGCTCGTCGAAACCATCGTCGTCAAAATCATCTTCCATATCTTCAAAGTCTGAAAAATCGTCCGTATCGTCTGCATACGAAACATTTTCAGCTTCTGACGACGCCTTCGACTTGCCGGATATATACTTGTCAAAAATATCGTCTTTTCCTGCAGAAGAAGCTTTCCTGCTCCTCGCAGGCTTCTCAGGCTCCTCGTCCAAACCGAATTCGTCGAGATCGTCTTCGTCTTCATCGCCCTCGTCGGCTCCAAACTTAAACGAGCCGATACCAAAACCGCTTTTCTTTTTAGGCGGCCTGCTCTTCTTTTCTTCCATGCGTATAGCCCTTGTTTCCATCGCGTGCGTATACGCCTTTTTAGTATTGTTGCGGAGCGCACTCACAAGCGGTCTCTGGGTGAGTATTATCGCGAAAATGATTATTCCTATAATAAGCACGATATACGCGCCTACGATACCTATAAGCGTACCAAGAAGCTGCGTAATAATACCGCCGATAAGTCCGCCGCCGAGATGGTCGTGCGCGCTGTCTATAAAGCACTGGAAGACAAAATACGACGGATCGTAGCCTATCATAACGAGCTGGAAGAAAGCGCACGCAAGGACATAAAGCCCGCTTATGCCTACGAGCTTTCTTTTAAAAGAAGCTCTTTCTTTATTGTAAATTATGAATATGGTTATAAAAAACAATACGAACGGAAAAGCATACGCCGGCGTACCTACTAATCCGAAAAGCAAAAAGCTTATCCCCTGCCCTATGATACCGCACAGTCCTATAGTGCTGATAAAAAGCAGCACGGAAATGCCCAGTACGATAAGTACCGCTATGTCAAGCTCCACAGGACTTGAGTTTTTCTGTTGATCCTTTTTACCGGCCATAATGCCCCCTCATATAAGATAAAAAATAACCGAAACCGCGCCTATGCAGAAACAGTAGACTGAAAATGTCTTAAGCTTCACTTTTTCAAATAGTTTCATCGCGAAGCTTATAACATAATATCCGACAGCCATCGCCGCCAGCATACCAAACACAGACGGCAAAACGCCTATAGCCGGAGCGCCCCACGAGCTTCTCGCTCCCTCCAGAAAAAAAGCTCCGACGACCGACGGTATCAATATAAGAAACGAAAAAAGCTTCGCGAATTTCTTCGAAAATCCCCTGAACAGTCCCGCGCAATATGTCATCGCAAACCTGGATATACCGGGGAACGACGCTACTGCCTGAAACGCTCCTATCATAAGCGCGTCCGTATACTTAGCCTCTTTCGGTCCTTTTCTGTTCTTATGCGCATAAGAAGCTACAAGCAGAATAAGCGCGGTTATGAAAAACCCCATACCGCAGCTTAAAACGCTGCTGCTTAAGAGCTCCGCAAGCGGCATAAGCACCGCACCCGCAAGTATCGCAGGCCCCATGCACACAAGCAGCATAAGCACAAGCTTCCTGTAATTATTCGATATTATCTTTCTGTAATACGCGTCTCCGGAAACAGCCTCCGTCCGCACAAAAAGCTGTTTAAAATTATAATATAAATCTGTCAGTATGCCCGCAAGCTCTTTCAGACATCTTATTATCTCATTTCTGAAATATAACACAACAGCAGCAAGCGTTCCCAGGTGCAGCATGATCATAAAAAACAGATCAGTCTGAACGCCCATTATATTTCCCAAAAGAGAAACATGGCCCGCGCTGCTTACCGGAAAGAATTCGCAAACTCCCTGAACAGCTCCCATCAATATTGCTTTAAGAATGAGCAACTGTCTTTACCTCTGTCAGTCTTCATCAAGGTTTGTATATACATACTGAACGTCGTCGCTGTCGTCAAGAAGATCGAGCGTCTTCTGGAGATTCTTAAGCGCTGTTTCGTCCGTTACTGATACATAGTTCTGAGGTATCATAGTAACGTCCGCCTCGCTCATCGGCACTCCCGCGGCTTCGAGCTTTTCTCTTACGGCTGAGAATTCATCGGGATCTGTGATTATCTCATAATAATCGTCCTCCTCCATGAAATCCTCCGCTCCGCTGTCCAGCGCAAGCATCATAAATTCATCGGCGTCGGCTTCATAATCTTCCTTTGAAACGATGATCTGTCCTTTTTTATCGAACATGAAAGATACGCAGCCGGGCGTTCCGATACTTCCCGAGCCCTTTGTAAAAGCGCTCCTTACGTCCGCGGCAGTCCTGTTCTTGTTGTCCGTAAGCGCCTCGACGATTATAGCTATTCCGTTCGGGCCGTATCCTTCATATGTAACGCGCTCATAGTTGTCCGCGCTGGCGTCTCCTGCGGCTTTTTTGATACCGCGCTCTATCGTATCGTTAGGCATATTGTTTGCTTTTGCCTTTGCGATCACGTCGCGAAGCTTGCTGTTGTTGGCCGGATCGGGTCCGCCCTCTTTTACCGCTATAACTATCTCTCGTCCGATTATAGTAAAGATCTTGCCTTTTTTAGCGTCGTTTTTCTCTTTTTTGTGTTTGATGTTGGCAAATTTTGAATGTCCTGACATTTTGTACTACCCCTTTATTATCTGTTTTTTTACTGTTTAATGCTCGCTCAGCTGCATAAGTCCTGTGCCGGATATCGCCGACAGCAGGTCTGACGCAGTCGCCGGGCCGTTCCCCGCAAGTTTTCCTGCGGTTTCTCCGCACCTGCCGTGCAAATGCACGCCGAATGCTTCTATCGGAAGATGACAGTCTTTATATCTGACCGTTAGTCCTCCTATTATGCCCGAGAGCACATCTCCGCTTCCTGCCGAAGCCAGCGCGCTGCAGCCGGAAGTATTTATATATCTGTCTTTGTCCGGATAAGCCGTAACTGTAACGGCGTCCTTTAATACACAGACAGTATCATGCTTTTTCGCAAAATCAGACGCTATGTCCAAGGCGTTTGATTTTATCTCTTTTGCCGAAAGTCCGGTAAGCCTGCACATCTCTCCAATATGCGGCGTCACGGCCGTCCTGAAATGTATCTTATCCCAAAGGCTCTCATCGGCAGCCAGCAGGTTGAGCGCGTCCGCGTCCATAACTGCCGGAAGATCGTTTAAAGTTAAAAATCTTTCAAATAATTCCGCCGACATTTTGTCGGTTCCAAGTCCCGGACCAATAACCACTCCGTCCGCCCAGTCAATACACCGCTTTAAAGCTTCGTCGCTTATATAGCCGGTATCATACGTATCTATAAGTGCTTCGGGCAGAAGCGTTGAAAGCGCCGCCCTGTTCGCGCTGTCCGTAATTATCCTTACCATTCCTATACCGCACTTAAGCGCGGCGCAGGCAGCAAAAAAAGCTGCTCCGCATATATTTCTTGACCCGGCAATCACAAGCAGCTTACCGAACGTAGCTTTATTTCCGTACTCGTCGCGGACAGGCAGACGCAAAAAATCAGCGTCATCAACCGCATATAAACGGCTGCCGCTGTTTGTTTCGTCAACAGGAATACCTATTTCCCTGACAACGACCTCTCCTGAATACGCTTTGCCCGGATAAAGGCAATGGCCTGCTTTCGCCCTTGCGAACGTCACTGTAAGATTGGCTTTTACGGCACAGCCTAAAACCTGTCCAGTATCGGCGTTTATCCCTGAAGGGATATCGACAGATACCTTTTTAGCATTTTCCAAATTGATACGCGATATGACTTCCGCCGCTCTGCCGGCAACATCTCTTGAAAGGCCTATACCGAAAATCGCGTCGATTATAAGAGTATACTTCCCGGGTACTATATCGGAAACTTCATTTATACCGTAATATTTGAGTATATTTATCTGCGCGCGAAGCTGCTCGCTTCTCTTTTCTGGAACTCCGGTAAATAAAACATCTGAAGCGATACCTCTTTCGGCAAAAAGGCGCGCCACAGCAGCGCCGTCTCCGCCGTTATTCCCCGGTCCGCATACGACAAGTATATGAGACAGATCAAAATCTCTGGAAAGTATTTCCTCCGCCACGCCAAGCGCCGCTCTTTCCATCAGCACAAGCGACGGGATACCTATATTCTGTATAGCATACGCGTCGGCACGGCTCATTTCATCTGCAGTAAGGATCCTTTTCATTATATATGCTCCGAATCAGTGTTCGAGATTATACGAAAGCTCCATAAGGCTTTCTATAAGATGAACGTTCTGAACAACAACATCGTCCGGAAGAAGCGGGTCGAGATCCACCTGGGCAAAATTCCATATGCCTTTTATTCCGAGATCTACGATTACCTTCGCGGTATCAGCCGCATAATCCTTCGGGACCGTGATAGCCGCTATATTGACTGTATTTTCCTTGAGAAAATCATCGAGCTTATCCATTGAATATATAGGAATAGGCCTTTTCGTGTCTACCTTAGACTCGTCGATATCGAAAAGCGCGAGAGTTTTAAATCCGTGTTTCTCGAATCCGGAATAGTTGGAAAGCGCTTTTCCCAAATTGCCGGCGCCGATTATTATCATATTCTTTTCCTGATTCAATCCGAGTATGGCGCCTATCTTGCATTGCAGATATTTGACGTTGTAGCCGTATCCCTGCTGTCCGAAGCCGCCGAAGTTGTTCAGATCCTGCCTTATCTGTGAGGCAGTGACCTGCATTTTATCGCTCAGCTCGCTCGACGATATCCTCTCTACACCGTCTTTTATCAGTTCGCTTAAATATCTGTAATAACGCGGCAATCGTTTGATAACTGTTTTTGAAACTTTTTTGTCGCTCAAATTTTCACCCCATTTATCCATGTTCATAGTTAAAAATATTATAGGTTATACCATATGAATTGTCAAAATATTATTTTATGTCGCTTTGCTGCCGCCTTTCGGCGATATATTTGCCGCTCCGTCCATTATACAGCCTTGTTATTTTACGTGTTTTTTGTATAATATAAATTGATTTTTTGAAAGGATAAGCCCCTCATGCTTTTAGACTGTCAGAACATAACGAAATCGTTTGGAACAAACGAGATATTTCATAATATATCTTTTCATATAAACGAAAACGAAAAGGCCGCCCTTGTCGGCGTAAACGGCTGCGGCAAGACAACGCTGCTTAAGATAATAGTCGGAGATCTTTCTGCGGATTCAGGAAACGTCGTTTTTTCAAACGACGCCAAATTCGGATATCTTCCGCAGCACCTCGATATTTTCGACGATTCTACCATATATGAATATATGCTTGAAGCTAAGCAGGATATCATAAATATCGAAAATGATATGCGTTCTCTTGAAGAACGTATACCGTCAGCCTCAAAAGAAGAGCTTGATACACTGATGGCCAGATACAGCCGACTTTCACAGGAATTCGAGCTTCAAAACGGCTACGCCTACAAAAGCGAAGTCACCGGCGTAATGAAAGGCCTTGGCTTTTGCGAGGAAGATTTTGACCGTAAGGTATCTACCCTTTCCGGCGGACAGAAAACACGCGCCGCTTTAGGCCGTGTCCTGCTTACGGCTCCCAAACTCCTTATCCTTGACGAGCCGACGAACCATCTGGATATGGAATCAGTATCATGGCTTGAAACACGCCTTATGAACTACTCAGGCGCGGTACTTATCGTATCGCATGACAGATATTTTCTCGACCGCATAGTAAATAAGGTGATTGAAATAGAAAACCGCTCTTCCGTTATGTTTACCGGGAACTATACACAGTTCAGCGAAAAAAAAGCCGTAATAAGGAAAGCGGCGTACAACGCATATATCAAACAGCAGCAGGAAATAAAACGCCAGGAAGCCGTTATCACAAAGCTGAAGTCTTTCAACCGCGAAAAATCGATAAAGCGTGCGGAAAGCCGCGAAAAAATGCTCGATAAAATGGAGCTTCTCGAAAAGCCCGCTGAAATAAACGCCAGCATGCAGCTTAGTCTCGAGCCTGATATCGAAAGTGGAAACGATGTACTTACGGTCGAAAACATATCAAAGTCGTTTTCCGGCGAGCCTCTGTATGAAGCTCTGAATCTTGAGATACACAGAGGCGAACGCGTTGCGCTTATAGGAAACAACGGCACCGGAAAAACCACCCTGCTTAAAATGATAACCGGACTCCTTGAACCTGACAGCGGTTCGGTAACCTTCGGCAGCAACGTCCATATAGGATATTATGACCAGGAACAGCAGGTGCTCGACCCGAATAAAACGATATTCGACGAGATATCCGACGCCTATCCTTATCTTACGGAAACAAAGATAAGAAACGTATGCGCGGCATTCCTTTTTACCGGCGACGAAGTTTTTACTCTTATTGGCGATTTAAGCGGCGGCGAGCGCGGCCGTGTCTCGCTGGCCAAGCTTATGCTTTCAGAGGCTAACTTCCTTATCCTCGACGAGCCTACAAACCATCTGGATATGTATTCGCGCGAGATACTTGAGGAAGCCTTGAACGCATATACCGGAACGGTATTCTTCGTAAGCCACGACCGTTACTTTATAAATAAGGCCGCCACAAAAATTGTCGAGCTCACAGGCAGGAAGCTTATAACGTATATAGGCAACTACGATTATTATGTAGAAAAACGAGACGAACTTCGCGCTGCTTATTTAGGTGCGTCTGCCGCTGCAGAAAGCAAAAGCGAGCTTTCCGAAAAGGCTCCAAGCGATTCCGCACTCGACTGGAAGGCACAGAAAGAAGCTCAGGCTGCGAAGCGCAAACGTGAAAACGATATACGAAAGACTGAAGATAAGATTTCAGAACTTGAAGAAAAAGCAGACGATATCAATTCACAGATAAATCTGCCAGAAAACGCAAACGACCACGTAACTCTTACAAAGCTCACTTCCGAGCTTCAGGATATCCACGAACAGCTCGATAAGCTCTATGAGCTGTGGGAAGAGCTTGCTTCTGAATAAATAAGGAGTACGCAAAACAGCTGCCCGGTACGGACAGCTGTTTTTATATGATTTCTTATAAGCTTTCTTCTAATTTTTCTCTTACAGCGACTATAAAATCCTTACTGTTAAGGACTGTCGGGTTTTCAAACGTCGTGATAAGCACAAGGTCCTTTGTCATCTTTCCCGACTCTATCGTATCGAGCGTCGCCTTCTCAAGCTTGTCGGCAAACTCTGAAAGGGCGCTTATCCCGTCGAGCTCTGCGCGTTTTCTCAAAGCGCCGGTCCATGCGAAGATAGTAGCTACTGAGTTTGTAGACGTCTCCTCTCCCGCCAGGTGCTTATAGTAATGTCTCTGAACGGTTCCGTGAGCCGCTTCGTATTCGAAATATCCGTGCGGTGAAACGAGGACGGAGGTCATCATGGCAAGCGAACCAAAAGCCGACGATATCATATCGCTCATAACGTCGCCGTCATAATTCTTGAGCGCCCATATAAATCCGCCCTTTGCTTTCATTATACGCGCTACCGCGTCGTCGATAAGCGTATAGAAATATTCTATGCCGAGAGCTTCGAACTTGTCTTTGTACTCGTTGTCGTAGATCTCCTGGAAAATATCCTTAAATCTATGATCGTATTTTTTGGATATGGTATCCTTTGTAGAGAACCACAGAGACTGTTTCGTATCGACCGCATACGCGAAACAGCTTCTCGCAAAGCTGTATATAGAATCGTCGAGATTGTGCTGTCCCTGAGCGATTCCCGGGCCTTTGAATTCATGAACGACCTGGCTCTCTTCTATTGTTCCGTCAGCCGATTTGTAAACAAGAGAAACAGTTCCAGCTTTGGGTATGCGCATTTCGGTATTTTTGTATACGTCGCCGTACGCGTGACGGGCAACGGTAATAGGAGCTTCCCAGCATTTAACTGTAGGCTCTATCACGCTTACAACAATAGGCGCGCGGAAAACCGTTCCGTCGAGCATTGAACGGATGGTTCCGTTCGGGCTCTTCCACATTTCATGCAGATTGTACTCAGGCATTCTTGCAGCGTTCGGAGTGATAGTTGCGCATTTAACTGCAACCTTATATTTCTTTGTAGCCTCAGCCGCTTCGATAGTAACCTGATCGTTCGTCTCGTCGCGGTGTTTAAGTCCGAGGTCGTAATATTCCGTCTTTAAATCTATAAACGGAAGCAGCAGCTCGTCTTTGATATACTGCCAGAGTATACGGGTCATTTCATCGCCGTCCATCTCTACAAGCGGCGTAGTCATCTTTATCTTTTCCATAATACGATTTTCTCCTGAACTTATTTTAAAAACCGATTTCGATTCTAACACATTAATCTCATATTTTCAATTATCAAGCAACTTGCTTTTCATCTGTCCAATTGTAAAGCGTCAAGTAAAAGCCTGAATGGTTTTGTAATATACTGGTTTTTATTGTATAAAGCAAACATTTGATTATACATCGGTTCGCTTTTTATTTTTACTTCACGAAGCCGTCCAGCTTCAAAAAAATCAGAAAGTATTTCCTTTGGAAGTATTGTTATTCCTAATCCTGCCTCAGCAGCTTTTGCTAGTGAAAACGAGTTGACGCTTTCCCACACCGGCTGCGCTTCAAGAGATTCCGCAGCAAGCATACGGTCAAACGTATCGCGTATCGCACTTCCCTTTTCCCTTAACAGCAAAGGCCAGCCACACAATTCTTCTAAAGTCATAGGGATTGTATCTGCGAAAAAATCAAAAGAACACGCCGCCTGAAGCTCATATGAACCAAGTTTTAATATTTCAAAATCGCCCCTCGGCATATTTCCTTCCCAAAACGCAATATCCGCTTCACCGTGTCTCAGTAAATCAAGAACAGAACTCGCCCGGGTGACTTTCACTTTAACGTTAGCATTAGAATGCATATTATAAAAACGCTTTAAAATATTCGGCAATACAAATGACGCAAAGGTAATGCTCGAGACTACGTATATGGGCGTATCTTCTTCAATATGCGGAAGTCTTCTTTCCAGATTTCTGCACGCCACAAGTATACTCTTAGATTCTTCAAGCAGTGCCTTTCCGCATGAAGTTGCCTTCACACCTCTTGTCTGTCTTTCAAACAGCGCTGTACCGGTTTCCGATTCAAGCTCAGCTACGGCATGCGAAACTGCTGACTGTGTAATATAAAGCTTCTTCGCCGCCTTTGTAAATGAACCGGTTTCTTCAATCGCTTCCATTATTTCAAGATATCTTATATTCATTTTCCTCTATATACATGAATAAAATTTATTGCTTTTATAAAATCATATCATTTTACAGATATGTTATCAAGACATATACTTTTACAGGCTCATAATTATTTGAACCAAATATTTATGAAAGGAACAAAAGCATGAACCAAAATATAAAAAAAAATATCTGGCTGCTAGGCGTAAATCTTTTCATCAGTGCGTTCACATTCGGCGGCGGATATGTTGTCGTTCCGATGATACGCAGATATTTTGTTTTAAAGAAGAAATTATTTTCCGAAGAAGAGCTGATCGAAATGGCGGCTGTCGCGCAGTCGACACCGGGAGCCATAGCGATAAATCTCTCTTCTCTTGCAGGCTACCGAACGGCAGGCTTTGCGGGGGCGGCGATAAGCTGTATCGCAGCCGTGCTCCCTCCTCTGATAATACTTGGAATCGTATCAGCGTTTTATTCGATATTTATTTCAAACGCAGTTATAGCCGCTGTCTTAAAAGGAATGGAAGCAGGAGTCGCCGCGGTCATGGTCGACCTCATCGTGGATATGTGCGCCATGATATTAAAAGAAAAAAATATATTTTTGTCCGCCCTTATACCGGCGGCATTCATAGCAAATTTCATATTCCAGATAAACGCGATATACATTCTCATAGTCTGCTGTCTTTTGTGCGTTGTACGAGTTGTATTAAAGAAGAGGAATAAACAATGAATACAATACTTACACTGTTTTTTACATTTATGAAAATAGGACTGTTCAGTATCGGCGGCGGATACGCCGTAATTCCGCTCATACGCGAACAGGTAGTTGAGGCCTCTGGCTGGATAAGTTCAAAAGTATTCACCGACATAATAACCATATCTCAAATGACGCCGGGACCTCTTGCAGTCAATACGTCTACATTCGTAGGTCTTCAGATCGGCGGTGTAGCCGGAGCGGTCGCGGCCACAGCCGGCTGCGTGATCTGCGGCATTATCATAAGCCTTCTGCTGTTTAGATTCTTTAAAAAACACCATGATTCCGGCTTTGTATTCGAAATACTCGGAGGCTTAAAATCCGCGTCGCTCGGTCTAATAATATCCGCCGCCGCTACAATAGTTTTCACCGCGCTCATGGGCACGCCAGATTTCAATATTTCCGATATGCTGCAGCTTATTAACTGGGTAGCCCTTGTCATATTTGCTGTAATGCTTTTTATCCTGCGCAAGTGGAAGCTGAATCCGATACTCGTCATGCTCATGAGCGGCGCTGCCGGATTATTATTCTATTTATAACTTAAAATGCTGCTGCCAAAATCACACGGCAACAGCATTTTGTTTACGTCAATTCTTTTTTTAATAGTTCTCTTACGAGATCAGGCGCGGCCTTTCCTTTTGTTTCCTTCATAACCTGTCCTACCAGAAAGCCGAGCACTTTTTCCTTACCCTCTTTATATTCCTGAACGGCTTTTGGATTATCCTTGATTATTTTTATGACCGCCTCCATTAAAGCTGTTTCATCATTTACGGTTTTAAGTCCGTTTTCTTCTACAAAGCTTACCGGTTCAATATTCAGCAGATACATTTTCCCAAAAACCGTCTTTGCCACCGTATTATTGATGATACCGTCTTCAACAAGTTTTATAAGCGAATACAGGCTGTCCGCCGTGAACCTGATATCCTCCGGCTCTTCTTTGTTTTCTTTAAGCAGTCTTAAAAGCTCTCCCATTATCCAGTTCGAGACTTTCTTCGGCGCAGCGCCGAGCCTTACCGTTTCCTCAAACAGGTCGGCTAATCGTTTCGACTGCGTTATCAGCTTCGCGTCATATTCCGGGAGCTCAAATCCGCTTATATACCGCTTTATCTTATCGCTTCTGAATTCCGGTAAAGTCTCCCATATTTTATGCACCCATTCGCCGCTTATATGCACGGGCGGGATATCCGGTTCCGGAAAATATCTGTAATCCTTAGCGTCTTCCTTTGAGCGGGACGAGTAGGTTTCCGAGCGTTTTTCGTCCCAATGCCGCGTTTCCTGAACGACCGTGCCTCCTGATTCGATGATTTTTATCTGACGTTCGGCCTCGAATTCAATAGCCCTTGAAACGCTCCTGAATGAATTCAGGTTTTTTATCTCACAGCGTGTTCCGAATTTTTTTTCACTTTTTTTTCTGACCGATATGTTCAAATCGGCGCGCATTGAGCCCTCCTGCATGCGGCAGTCTGAAATATCCGCATACTGCGCCGCCGTTTTTATATGCTCAAGATACGCGATCGCTTCTTCTGCACTTCTTATATCCGGCTCAGAAACTATCTCTATAAGCGGAACTCCGCTGCGGTTGTAATCTATATAAGAACAGTTTGCCTCCTCATCGTGCAACAGCTTCCCCGCATCCTCCTCCATATGTATCTCATGTATCCTTATCCTCTTTACGCCGCCGCCTGTTTCTATTTCCACGTATCCGTCGCGGCAGATTGGCGCATACAGCTGTGAAATCTGGTAATTCTGCGGATTGTCGGGATAAAAATAATTCTTTCTGTCGAATATGCATACGTCATTTATATTGCAATTCAAAGCCAAACCTGCCGCTATCGCCTTTTCAACGACTTTTTTATTCAGCACCGGCAGCGTTCCGGGCATGCCCGTACAAACCGGACAGACGTTTGTATTCGGTTCCGCTCCAAACGCAGACGAGCACCCGCAGAATATCTTTGTCTTCGTATTCAGTTCTATATGCACTTCAAAACCTATTACGGTCTCGTATTCCATATTCATAAAATAAATGTCCTTTTAACTGTTTAACGCCTGTGTTCGATCACGTAAGCCGCTTTAAACAGCGTTTTCTCGCAAAAGCTGTTCCCGATAAGCTGCACCCCAACCGGAAGCCCCTCCCGCGTTTTCCCGCAGGGCACAGACATTGCCGGGATTCCCGCAAGATTAGCGGAAACCGTATATATATCTTCAAGATACATGCGTATCGGGTCTTCCGAATATTTTCCCAGACGCGGCGCACACGATGGAGAAACCGGTGCAAGTATCACGTCGTATTTCGAAAATGCTTCATCGAACGAACGCTTAATAAGATTTCTGACCTTGACCGCTTTCAAATAATATTCCTCATAGTACCCCGAGCTTAAGACAAACGTGCCGAGCATTATGCGTCTCTTTGCCTCGCTGCCGAACCCCTCAGAGCGCGTCTTTTTATACATTTCATCGAGATCTCCGTACTTCTCCGCCCGGAAACCATATTTCACGCCGTCAAACCTTTCAAGGTTCGAACTTGCCTCTGCCGATGAAATCACGTAATACGCGGCCGCAGCATATTCCGGCTTGATTTTAAAACTAAATTCTTCAACCAATGCTCCCGCCTGCTTCAATATTTCCACGGCCTTGCAGACAGCCGATTTTATTTCATCGGAAAGCATGCTGTCAAAAAACTCTGCGGGAACGCCTACCTGCATTCTTCTTGCACCCTCAGCGGCATAGTTCAGATAATCAGCCGTATTCGCCGCGGCAGAAGTCGAATCTTTGCTGTCCTTTCCTGCTATAATACCAAGCAGCGCCGCGCAGTCTCTTACGTCCTTACTGACGGGGCCTATCTGGTCGAGCGAAGAAGCATGCGCTACAAGGCCGTATCTTGAAACGAGCCCATACGTAGGCTTAAGCCCTACTACCCCGCAAAATGAACTTGGCTGACGTATCGAACCGCCCGTATCGCTTCCAAGAGCTACCGGCGCTTCATTCGCCGCTACCGCCGCGCACGAGCCGCCCGACGAACCTCCGGAAACGCGCGTTATATCCACCGGATTTTTGACCGGTCCGAAAAACGACGACTCCGAGGTCGAACCGAACGCAAACTCGTCCATATTTGTCTTGCCGATGATTATCATTCCGGCTTTTTTCAGCTTGCGTATTGCTTCCGCGTCATACTCCGGCATAAAATCTGAAAGCATTTTCGAAGCGCACGTAGTCCGAAGTCCCTTTGTGCATATATTGTCCTTAACGGCAACCGGAACTCCGGCAAGCTGCGAGACAGCGATACCTGAGACTATGTCCTTTTGCAGCTTTTCCGCCTCGTCGTACGCGCTTTCTTTATTTAACGTTATAAACGCGTTGATATCCGGCTCATTTTCTTCGATTTTTTTATAATACGCGTCAAGCGCTTCCTTTATAGAGCAATTGCCCTGTCTGATATTCTCAGCAAGGGCAAAAGCGGTAAGTTCTGTTATATCCATGATTTTGATTTATACGGTCTTTGGAACCCGAAGATACACGTCTTCACGCTCCGGAGCGTTCGCGATCAGTTCTTCCCTGCCGTTTTTGTTTTCAACTGTATCTTCTCTGAATACATTTTGAACGTTGTTTATATACGCGTCGGCTTTTATATCAGACACGCTGATCTCGTTCAGCTTGTCGATATAAGCCGTCATGCGACGCATATCCTTTTCAGAACGTTCTTTTTCTTCTTCTGTCAGAAACAGTTTCGCAAGGTTCGCGATATGTTCGATAGTTTCTCTGTTTATTTCAGCCATATCCGCCTCATTAAAGCTTGTTTATCCTCTCGATAGCTTTAACCGTGTTCTCATATGTGCCAAAGCCCGTCAGCCGGAAGTATCCCTCTCCGCTCGATCCGAAGCCTGAACCTGGCGTTCCCACGATCTGGACTTTATTGAGCAGCATATCGAAGAAGTCCCATGATGACATACCGTCGGGAGTCTTAAGCCATACATAAGGCGAGTTTACTCCGCCTGTTACCGTATAGCCTGCATCCTTAAGCCCGTCGCGGATAGTTCTCGCGTTCTTCATATAATATGCTACCTGCTCTTTTATCTGAGCCTTTCCCTCTTCGCTGTAGCAGGCTTCTCCTGCTTTCTGAATTATATACGGAGCTCCGTTATACTTAGTTCCGTGCCTTCTTGCCCAAAGACTGTGGAGCATTACCCCGTCCTTTTTGATATCCTTCGGAACTACCGCGAATCCAAGGCGCACTCCAGTAAATCCCGCGTTCTTTGAAAAGCTGCGGAATTCTATAGCGCATGTACGCGCTCCGTCGCATTCATAGATAGTATGCGGAACATCATCCTCTGAAATATATGCCTCATAAGCCGCGTCGTAAAGAATGACAGCGCCGACCTTATTCGCATAATCGACCCATACTTGAAGCTGCTCTTTTGTAAGCGTCGTTCCTGTAGGATTGTTCGGATAGCAAAGATATATAAGATCCGGAGTTTCTTTTGGAAGCTCAGGTACAAAGTTATTCTCATATGTACACGGCATGTAAATAATATTCGTAAACATCCCCTTTGACTCGTCCCAGTCTCCCGCTCTTCCTGCCATTACATTTGAGTCAACATATACCGGATATACAGGGTCGCATACGGCCACGCGGCAGTCGTTGCTGAATATCTCCTGAATGTTTCCGCAGTCACATTTTGCGCCGTCCGATACAAATATCTCGTCGGACGCGATGTCAACCCCGCGGCTTGCGTAATCGCCTTTGGAGATAGCGTCTCTTAAGAAAGTATAACCAAGATCCGGCGCATAGCCTTTAAAAGTCTCCTTGACCGCCATTTCATCGACCGCGCCGTGAAGCGCCTTGATGACTGCCTGACAAAGCGGAAGCGTAACGTCTCCTATACCCAGCCTGATTATATTTTTATCGGGATTTGCCTCTGTATAAGCGTTTACCTTTTTTGCTATCGTAGAGAAAAGATAGCTTCCCGGAAGTTTCAAGTAATTTTCATTGTAATTCCACATAGCCGCACTCCTCGCTAAAAAAATCATTAAAATAAATTCGCTGTGATCAATACGACACAATTATATATATATGAGCTGATTTTTTCAAGAACAAATCGGCCGCCTCAGTATCCGAAGTCAGCCGTTTAAAATTTACTCATCATACACAAAAGCTTTATACTCTTTGATAGGCAAGGGCTTTTAAAAAAGTTTCTCATAAAATAATTATCGTTTTTTCCCTAATCGAGTAGGAGGGAGAGATTAACTCCCGTCCTCTCACAGCACCGTACGTACGGTTCTCGTATACGGCGCTTTCAATAGTTGACGTGCAGAGACTGATAGGCTGCGGCTAAATCATAGAAGCCCCACCTTGCTGCAAAATGTCCCAGAAGACGACCCGGTATACCGTTTTCTTGACAAAAAGAGGTCCCAAGGAAAGC
>DVOP01000143.1 GCA_018713465.1 Candidatus Alectryocaccobium stercorigallinarum
AGAGCCTCCCGGTCGCATATTTTCATAAAACAGCGCTTTCCCTCGGGATTGTGGGAAAGGGATATGAGCTGATAGACCCATTGTCAAATATGCTCTGAAGGCATTGAAGTCGGATAAGATAAAGCATTATACATCGTTGATCAGCTATGATATAATTAAAAAAATACGTATGTAAATAAATTTGGTGTGTACGTATCAGGATGCTATTTAAGTTGTGAGGTTGAATATATGATTATTTCGGTGTTAACGAACGGACTTAAGGCGTTGAAGTTCGAGGATATGCTGGACGATGTAAAGGAAATGGGCATAAATGGTGTTGAGATCGCGGCAGGAGGTTTTTGGCGACTGCTCATTTGGATATAGACGAGCTTTTGTCGAGTGAGTTAAAACGGACAGTATACTGACTGTATAAGGAGGCGAGGGATTGTATAATGCTGAAAAGAGCTGCGGAGCGTGATTATCTGTACTGGGCACATGCAAAGGATACGGCTTTCAGTTTCGATGTGGCTGTACTTTATACGAATTTCAATAAACGCAGAGATAAGAAGAATGCGAACGATAGATAATCCCTGGAGTCATGTTCCATTAGGTATAGGGCATGATCAGAGATATTGGAATAGTTTTTGTTCGCAGTCTTTTTCATTTGCTGTTTACAAAGACTTTGGCGATCGATTTTTGATCGTAGAGGAAAAGCTTCCTGCCATTGATATGGTGCGTAAGGCGATGCTGAATAGGATAGTCCGCTTTACCAAGCAGGTATAAGAGAGCTATGTCCGGCTTTGAGTCTCAGTTCCGTTGAGGGTATTCTTTGCAAAAGGGTCACCCGTGCACTCCAACAAACATCCAGTTGATTTGAAGTTAACATCTATGTCAGTGGAACAGACTTTCTAATGAAGTAACCACAAAGGTTAAACAGGAGCAAAAAGAACTAAGTAACTATTTAACTATAGACTTATTATACGAGGAGTAAAATTTTATGAACATTGTTGTTATCGGCGGCGTCGCCGCCGGCACCAAGGCTGCCGCAAAGCTTAAGCGTCAAGATCGCAGCAGCAAGGTCGCCATCTATACTAAAAGTACAGACATCTCCTATGCCGGCTGCGGCCTGCCCTACTATGTGGGCGGCTTCATTGAAAGCCGCGACGAGCTGATCGTCAATACTCCCGAAAAGTATTCGGGACTGACCGGAGCGGAGGTTCACACCGGCATGGAAGCAGTTTTCATGGATCCTGAATCCAAGACCGTTTCCTTTGCAGACGGCAGTGTGGTTGCCTATGATAAGCTGATCATTGCTACCGGCGCCGTACCCTTTGTGCCCAACGTTCCAGGTACAAACCTGCCAGGCGTGTTCACAATGCGCACCCCGGATGACGCCATCGCCCTGCGCGATCATATAGACGGCAACAAGTGCCGCAGCGCGGTTGTGGTCGGCGGCGGCTTTATCGGTCTTGAAATTGCCGAGAACCTTCTTGCCAAAGGGCTTCGCGTGACCGTAGCTGATATGGCTCCACAGGTCATGCCCAACCTGTTTGACGCGGAAATGGCAGACTACATACGTCGTCAGCTACAGTCCAAGGGTATTCGTATCGTGACCGGTGCGGAGCTGCAGGAGATCTTAGGAAGCGAGAAGGCAACCGGTATCGCCACCTCGGCCGGAAGTTTTGATGGCGACGCCGTGGTTTTGGCAATCGGAGTCCGTCCCGCAACCGATTGGCTCAAGGGCTCCGGCGTGGAAATGAACCGCGGCGCCGTTATTGTAGATAAATATCAGCGCACCAATTTGGAGGACGTTTATGCCGTCGGCGACTGTGCGCAGGTCTATAACCGCCTGACGGGCAAGGCCCAGTGGTCCGCCATGGGCTCCACCGCTAATATTACCGGCAGATCGCTTGCCAAGAGTCTGACCGGCATCGACGCACCCTACGGCGGCTGCCTCGGCACCGGCGTTGTAAAGCTGACTGATTCCCTGAATGCAGGACGTACTGGCCTGACGGAGGCACAGGCCATAGGGGCAGGCTATAATGTAATCACCGCTACCTGCGTTACTGACGACAAGGCACACTACTACGAGAACGCCGCGACTTTTGTCACAAAGCTGATTGCGGATAATGAAAGCCACAGGCTGCTAGGCATCCAGGTCCTGGGCGCAGGCAACGTAGATAAGATGGTGGATATTGCAGTAACGGGTATCGGAATGGAAGCAAGGATCGAGGATTTCGACACTTTTGATTTTGCATATGCTCCTCCTTTTTCCACAGCGATCCATCCTTTTGTCCAGGCTTGCTACATATTGGAAAATAAGATGAACGGCGTCTACGAATCCATGACTCCTGCCGAGTATGCGGCTACCAAAGCCAAAGGCTACAAGGTCATTGACGTCAGCCCGTCTCCGACTGTTCCCAGAGCACGATGGGTGGATCTTTCAACGGTCACCGGTCCCATTGAGGGTCTGGACAAGGATGCGAAGCTGCTGCTGGTCTGCGCCAAGGGCAAGCGCGGATACTTCCTGCAAAATCGTCTTAAGTCCTACGGCTACACAAATACCCGCGCCTTAGAGGGCGGTCTGTTTGTAAATCAGGTAAAGGTTCCTTTGGAGGGCAAGCTGCCGCCCGAGGAAATCAAGCGGGTCAAGGGCTTAGGTTGTCTGCAGGACAAGCGCTATCCCGATGTGTTCAACGTCCGCATAATTACCCGCAACGGCAAGATCACTTCCGAGGAGCATAGGGTGATCGCGGAAGCCGCCGACAGGTTCGGCTCAGGCGCCGTCACCATGACTACCAGATTGACCCTGGAGATACAGGGCGTTAAATACGAAAACATCCAGCCCCTGATCGATTTTTTGGGCGAGCACGGTCTATCCACTGGCGGTACAGGCTCTCTGGTCCGTCCCGTAGTATCCTGTAAAGGCACTACCTGCCAGTACGGTCTGATCGATACTTTCGGTATGTCCGAGAAGCTTCATGAAAAGTTTTACGTAGGCTATCATGGAATAACGTTGCCGCACAAGTTCAAGATCGCCGTAGGCGGCTGTCCTAACAACTGCGTCAAACCCGATCTGAACGATCTGGGTATCGTGGGTCAAAGAGCTCCCATGCTCGACTATGCTAAATGCCGCGGCTGTAAGGTCTGTCAGATAGAACAGAGCTGCCCCATGAAAGCAGCGAAAATGATTGACGGCAAGCTGAGCTTAGATACCGCTGTCTGCAACAACTGCGGACTCTGCATGAGCAAGTGTCCCTTTGGCGCTCTTGAAGAGTTACAGGACGGCTTCAAGATCCTCATCGGAGGCCGCTGGGGCAAAAAGGTTGCCCACGGCAAGGCTTTAACTAAGCTGTTCACATCTGAAGACGAGGTCATGGAGGTTGTTGAAAAGGCAATCCTTTTGTTCCGCGATGAGGGTATCTCGGGAGAGCGGTTTGCCGATACCGTCATCCGCCTGGGCTTTGAATATGTGAACGAAAAGCTCATCAACGGAAACATTGACAAAAAAGCCATCCTGAGCAAGACTGTTAAGGGTGGCGCTACCTGTTAAGTTTATATTTCTGTTTGGATTCTGCCGGACTGTATGGAAAAGTATAGGGCTTTAAAACGAAATCCTCACAGGGGTCTTTTATGCACCTGTGGGGATTTTGCGCATTTTCCCATACAGTCTGATTTTTTATGGAAAGGATTTAAAAAAGTGAAGCGATTTTTTATTATGATCTGCACGCTTGTTTTGCTTCTGAGCGGCTGCGCCGAAGCGTCGGGAAGCTCAGAATCCGAGGCTGCGGAAAATTCTGAATCTGAGATTAAAAAAAGTTACGAATCTGAGCCGGCGGTAACGTTTACCGATTCTCTGGGCAGAACCGTAAGCGTTGAGAAAAATCCGAAGCGCGTAGCTGCTCTGCTTGGAAGCTTTGCCGATGTCTGGACTCTTGCCGGCGGCAGTCTTTGCGCTTGTCCCGAAGATGCATGGGATGATTTCGGTTTGGAATTGGAGGATGCCGTTAATTTAGGCGGCGCCCATTCTCCAAGCATAGAGCTGCTGCTGTCCGCGGATCCCGATTTTGTCATCGCCAGCTCATCTACCGCCGACGACGTGGAGATGTTGGAAGCACTGGAAAACGCCGGTATCACCGTCGCCTATTTTGATGTAGACAACTTCTATGATTATCTTGATATGCTTTCCGTTTGTACTGATATAACCGGACGGAAAGACCTGTATGAGCAAAACGGTCTGCAGCTTGAAGCACGGATCGATAAAATCAAGGAGCAGTATGCTAATGCCGATATTCCTGAACAGGAGCGAACTGTTTTGCTGATCCGAACCTCCGCTAGCGTGATCAAGGTCAAAGGTAGCGAGGGTACCGTTTTAGGCGAAATGCTTGCTGACATGGACTGTATCAACATCGCTGACAGCGACGAAAGCCTACTGGAAAGCCTAAGCGTGGAGGCGGTGATCAGGCAAAACCCCCACCACATTTTTGTCGTGTCAATGGGCGATGACGTAGAGGCGGCAAAGGCCTCGCTCGACAGCATGATCGCGGAAAATCCCGCCTGGAATTCCATTGAGGCCATTCAGAAAGGCAGATTGCATATGATGGATAAGACCCTGTTCAATTTAAAGCCCAACGACCGTTGGGCGGAAAGTTATAGTAAGCTCTATGAAACACTTATGGAAAGCTAATATCAGATATGTGTATATTGTCGCCGTTATCGTGCTTTTGGCATCCGCATTTTTGGGCATCCTGATCGGCGCCTCAAATTTTTCTTTGTCGGATTTCACAGCGGCGATCACTGCCTGGGACAGTCCGTCAGGAAATATCCTGTGGTACGTGCGGATTCCCCGAGTCCTGTCAAGCCTTCTATGCGGCGGCGCATTGGCTGTGTCCGGAGCCGTTATCCAAGGGGTTCTTGCCAACAGACTTGCATCTCCAAGCATTATCGGCGTAAATTCCGGCGCGGGACTTGCGGTAACCTTAAGCACGGCGCTTGGTATTGTTGGTGGCTGGAGGCTGTCCGCCTTTGCCTTTCTGGGAGCCTTTGCCGCGGTAATGGCCGTAAGCTTAGGCGCAAAAAGGTGGGGCGCCTCACGAGGAACCGTTATTTTGATGGGAGTTGCCATGAACAGCCTTCTGGGAGCCATCTCCGAATCAATAAAGCTGATGTCGCCTGAGGTCGGCGTCTTGAGCAACGATTTTCGTATTGGCGATTTTTCCGGCGTCTCCTATTCTAAGCTACTTCCTGCGTCCGTGGTGATCATCATCGCCTTTCTGACGCTTATGACTCTCTCCAACGAGCTGGATGTGCTGACCCTGGGAGATGAAAACGCCAAGAGCCTGGGGCTTAATACAGGGATCATGCGAACGCTGTTTTTAATGCTCTCAGCCGCACTGGCCGGTACGGCGGTAAGCATCGCCGGGCTTTTATCCTTTGTGGGCCTTTTGGTCCCGCATGCCGTCCGGCGTATATCTACGGGCGAGGCTCGGCATCTGATTCCCTTGTGCGGACTGTTCGGCGCAGGATTTGTCACAATTTGCGACACATTGGCAAGAACGATTTTTGCGCCCTATGAGCTGCCGGTCGGTATCATCATGGCGTTTTTGGGCGCACCGTTTTTCCTGTTCATTCTGGTCAAGGGCAAAGGAGGACACAGTCGTGCTTGAAGTCAAAAATCTCAGCGGCGGCTACAAAAATAAAGCCGTATTGCATGATGTCTCCTTTTCTGCACCGGGCGGCTGTATCACGGCGATCTTAGGCCCCAACGGCTGCGGGAAATCCACTCTGCTTAAAATGATATGCGGTATATTGCCCGCTTCCTCCGGAAGAGTTTTACTGTATGGCAGGGATCTGCGTAAGTTCCCCGCCGGTCAAATCGCCCAAAAGGTAGCGTATCTTGCTCAACAGCGTCAGACCCCGGATATAACAGTAGGACGGCTTGTACTCCACGGGCGATTTCCATATCTGAGCTATCCTCGCCGATATCGGCAGGAGGATTATCGGATCGCTCAGGAGGTTATGGAACGGCTGAATATCAGGGATTTAGCAGAAGTGCAGCTGAACCGTCTCTCCGGCGGACAGCAGCAAAAAGCATACATTGCCATGGCGCTTGCTCAAGATACCGACGTCGTTCTTTTAGACGAGCCGACTACCTATTTAGACGTGTCCCACCAGCTGCAGCTTCTCCATCAGGCAAAAGAGCTTGCAGGCTCGGGAAAGCATGTGCTAATGGTCATCCATGATCTTTCGCACGGACTGGAAACCGCCGACCGAGTGGTGCTGCTCAACAAAGGAACCGTAGTCATGGAGGGGAGCCCGGAGAAAGCGTACCGCTCTGCTGCAGCGGAGCAGGTATTCAGCGTGAAAATTTCACGTGTTCTCTTAAACGGCAAATGGCGCTATCTGTGCACAGAAAAATAGTTCATGCGGTTTTTCGCTACAGAAGCTCATTCAGAAGGTTCACGTATTTGATTTTATTCACAAGAATTTACTGGCATTATAAAACCAATGTCTTCAGTACTGCAATTATTTGCTCGTATTCTATGTGAGAGGCATATGCAAATTGCCTGCGGTATTTCCCCGCATAGTTTTTAGTTCTTGGCTGGTTTCAATGTTATGCAAAATATCAGATTTATTCGCAGTTTGTTTGGCGGTGCCACGATGGTTTACAGTAGCGTTCAGCATAACACGATAACCGCCATAAATATCGTTTTAACGAATTGGTGAAATTTTTCCTGATTCAAATGTCACGCCGTCATCAATGGGGATATTGCATACCTGCTCTAAAGCTCCGCAAATATTCTCCGGTGTAAGAGGAAGATTTTTCAGTGTAGTGTCTAAATCCATTGTCGCACGATTGTCAAGTCCAACGATAGCGACTACTAGCATTCCGCGCTTCAACACAAATTTGTCTTTGAAATCCGAGAGCGAAAGACGGACAAGCAGGCGTTCATGGAGAATCAGGGATACCTTGCAGACGCAAGGCAGTTGCTCCTTGAGGCTACAAACGTGCTTTCCGATAAACGTAGCACCCTCGCGGATAAACAGGTAGACCTTGATGAAATTACAGCCAAATTGGAGAACATTACCGCCGCTGGCTTTACGATAACCCGTAAAAAACACTGCATATAAATAAACACATCTTGTATTTCTATATGATTAAATCCTCAAATGGCTCGCGTCTCACGGCGCGGGTCATTCCATTACAAAGTGAAAGACCCCGGCAGGGGAGCTGCCGAAGCCTTTCGAGGGGAATATAAAATTAATAAGGGGTTATTAATTTTGTAAAAAAAATTTTTGAAGGGTAAATTCTTTTTACTGCCGCAATTATAATATATAAAAGAAAAAAAAGCAACTCTTAAAAATTTATGCACCGGAAAAGCGTGGAAAATAAAAAATATTGATATTGTAAAACTGCTGGTTAAGTGCTACTTTAAATTATAGATTATATGTAGGTTTAACCGGGAGGGGTAATGAAAAAGAAGAGTATTCTATTAAGCTTGATGCTATGCGTATGTCTTGTGTTTACAGGCTGTGTGCCGTCGTTTATGCGCGGCGCGGAAAGCGCGGCAGACGGTATGCAGAGCGATTCTGACAGCGAGACCGAAGAATGGCATGACAGTATAGAAAAAGCGCCGGATTATGATGACTATCAGACGGAAACTGCAGAGAGCACGGACGGGGAAACATGGGCGATTTACTGGTATCTTTGCGGAAGCGATCTTGAAAGCGCAGGCGGAGCTGCGACAATGGACCTGCAGGAAATGACGCAAGTTGCACTTCCGGAGGGAGTGGAGGTAGTCATACAGACCGGAGGAGCTTCTATCTGGTATAACGATCTGGTAGATGAAGATTCTATCGGACGCTATGTATACGACAGAGACGGCTTATATATGGTTGATCAGCAGCCGCAGGCAAATATGGGCGAAGCGGAAACACTGGCGGATTTCCTTTATTTTTGCTGTACAAATTATCCCGCAGACCATACCATGGTGCTGTTCTGGGATCATGGTGGCGGCAGCATTACAGGCGTGGCGGCAGATGAAAATTACGGTCACGATACTTTGACGCTTACTGAAATGGCAGGCGCGTTTGAATCTGTGTTTGAGTCGCTTTCGGGAAATATGCCGGTATTTGACATCATAGGTTTTGACGCATGTCTTATGGCAACGATAGATACGGCGTATAATTTCAGAGGCATGGCTGATTATATGGTTGCGTCTGAAGAAAACGAGCCGGGTGTCGGTTGGAATTATACGGGCTGGCTCGGAGCACTGGCAGATGACCCCGGTATGGATGCGGTGGAGCTTGGGCAGAATATATGCGATACATTTGCCGAAGGCTGCCAGATGTACGGCGTTGCCGACGAAATAACGCTTTCACTCATAGACCTTGACGCGGTGGGCGGGCTGCTCGAAGCATATGAGGAAATGGGGAAAGAGGCTCTAAAGAATGCGGTAAACGATCCGTCTTTCTTCTCGGAATTTGGCAGAGCGGCGATGATGTCTGAAAATTACGGCGGAAATACGCCGGAACAGGGATATACAAACATGGTAGACATCGGGCATCTTGCGTATAACTGCTATGACATACTTCCTGAAACGGTGCCGTATGTCCTTGAGGCGCTGGATGAATGTGTATTGTACATGGTCAACGGCGCGTACCGCGAGGAAGCCACTGGACTTTCGTGCTATTATTCATACAACGGAGATGTGGAAAATTATATCGGATATGTCACAGAATGTTTTGGTGAGTCGTTCAAGTATTTCTTTGGATATGGTCTGACCGGGGAGCTTCCTGAGGCGGGAATGGATTATCTTGAGGAAATAGGATATTTTGATGAAACGCTCCCGGAGGTTCCGACAGCCGAGGGGCTTGAAGACGCGCCTGTTTATTTGGATGAGGACGGCTACTTTGTGCTGGATATCGGTCCGGAAGCAGCGGCTTCGCTTAAAGGCGTTTACATGCAGTTTGCATATTTTGATATTGAAAATGACATATCGCTTATATTAGGGCGTGACAACGATTTGTATGCGGATTGGGAAAACGGCGTGTTTATGGATAATTTCCGGGGAGTCTGGGGCGCTATAGACGGGCATTATGTATATATGGATATTGTTTATGAGGGCGAGGACTATAATACATATTCTGTGCCTATACTTCTCAACGGAGAAGAGTACAGCCTCAGGGTCGCATATGATTTCAACGACGGAAGATATTATATGCTTGGCGCGCGAAAAGGACTGGACACGGCAGGAATGGCGGACAAGAATCTTGTTCAGCTTGAGCCGGGAGATGAAGTGACGACGCTTCTCTACGCGGCTACAGTAAGCGGCGACGATGCTTATGAGCTGTATGAGGTTGATACCTTTACTGTTACCGAAAGCACCTCCTTTGAAGAAACGTGGATGGGCGACGGCGAATTTATGCTGATGTTTGAGATGGTGGACGCAGCGAATAGATCCAGCTTTTCGGAGCCGTTTGTATTCAGCGTTGAAGACGGAGAGATATACGGAATAGAAATATAATCTTGCAATATGCAGCGCCGGTTTGTATAATTCTGGTGTTAATAAAAATGACTTTGAAAGCAGGCAAAGATTGAAAATGAAAGCATTTTCACAATATTTTGCGCCTGAGCGAAGCGAAAGGAATTGATATAATTATGGAAATCGGAATAAAAGGAAGCTTGGAGATAACAGTATCTGAAGATAATTCCGCAAAGACGATGGGAAGCGGCGCTTTGGATGTATTGGCGACGCCGGCTATGATAGCGCTTATGGAAAAGACGGCATGGACAAGCGTTCAGCCGCAGCTTGAGGACGGACAGGGAACGGTAGGCATTTCAATGAATATAACTCACGACGCGCCTACGCCGCTTGGAATGAAGGTAAGATGTGAAACCGAGCTTACGGCAATAGACGGACGTAAGCTGACATTTAAAGTCGAGGCTTTTGATGAAAAAGGGCGTATCGGAAAAGGAGTACACGAGCGTTTTATCATAGATTCGGAAAAGTTTCAGGCTAAAGCAAATAAAAAGCTGGACTGACTTATTAAAATATTTTATTTGTCAGTAGGCTTAGACGATTAATTATATGCCATATAAAAGATCCCGCAGATAAATGCTTCTGCGGGATCAGTATTTTTAAGGATTTTGTAGATTTACAAGACCTGATTTATACGGGCCAATACTGAATATCTATTTCATTAAGTATCTGCGTATCCGGGTCGAAGTACAGGGACAGTGTCTGCGACATATCGTCTGACATATAATCTACATATACCATTGTTTCATCAACGTAGTGCGTAGTGGGCTTGCCGTAAGCTGCCAGTACGTCGTCAAGTGTAGAAGACGACAGTGATATGCCTGACGGAAGCGCTGCCTGCATGCTGCCGAGATCGCTGCTTGTAACGTCCATTCCGATGACTGAACATTCGCTGTATTCGCGGTCAGAGGAGTTGGAATTGTATATATAGACTGTTATTGTGGAATCGCCTTTATGCAGGTATTCCAGAGCATAGTCGTTCGCGTAGACTATTCCGCTGGAGGAGTCGTCGATCGTCCAGCCGTTGTCAGTAAACGCGGTGTATGATACGGGCAGAGCGTATTCCGAGTCGCCGTCAAAGAAAGTAAAGTCAAGATCAAGTTCGCCGGTAGCGGGATCGTATATTATTTCTTCGGCGTTGTTGATACTGGCTTCAACATCGGAAATGCTTGAAGAAGCGCTTCCTGAGCCGTCAGGATCGCTGCTTTCTGAACCTGTATCAGATGGGTTTTCAGCAGCGGCCTTGACTTCTTCAGGAACAGTTATATCGTCAACGTCATTGAAGCTGTTGTACGTACATTGGATACGGAAGCTGTCGACTGTAAAATCAATATCGGAAGAAGCGAGCATTTGCTCAAACATTGCGTTGCCCAGTTCACCGCATGATACGGTTATATAAGCCGGCTCCAATGTATCTGTATATACATAAAGAGTCGTGTCCATCTTCATATCGGAATAATCTATATTGCCAAATATATTGCTCTGGTCATCGAATGAGAAATCTATGATACTGTTAAGATGGTCGCCGAGCACATCAACATTAATTATATAAACGTCGCGGCCGTTGAATTTTTCGGTACTGTCGGAAAGCGCGGCGTCAAGATTGCCGTCGGCTATTTCATGAAAGATAGTTCCGGTATTGTCCTGAACCTCGACATCGCCGACCTCTGTTTTCGTCCACATATCGCCTGAGCCGGAATACATATAATGCGTTCCGTCCTCATTGACTGTATAAGATTCAACGGACTGCTCATAGGACGTGTCTATGTACGCCGACGAGATAGTTTCAACGACATGCGAAGCGGCCGGGTCGAGAATGCTCTCGATGTCGCATAAGATGGAGGTCGACATTTCTGCTGTCTCGTCTTCATAAGCAAATGTTCCGGAAAGCTCGACGCTGACCTGTGAATTTACAGATAAAGCTGATTCGAGGACCTCTGCGGCGCCTGAAGCGGCTTCGGTCGCAGTGATATCCTGTACGCTGCCTGAGCTTTGCTGCACGTCGTCTTTTTGTCCGCCGCAGCCTGTAAAAGCGAGAGCCGCCATAGAAGCGGCTGTTGTGAATGTAATAAATTTATATCTTAATTTCATAATATCAAATACACCTTATAAATATTTTCATTTTTCCGGCTCCTGTTCAGCCGGAGCGTCGGGAAGAACGATATGTATCTTTTCGATACGGTTCTTGCTGACTATCTCTGAAATTATCTTTGTTCCATTTTTAAGTATGATAGCTTCGCCGCGCTTTGGGAGACGGTCGAGCTTTTCTATTATATAGCCGCCGAGAGTGTCATATTCCTCGGATTCAAGGTTGAGGCCGGTTTTTTCGTTGACGTCGTCGAGATTGGTCGAGCCTTCGATAAGAAATTCTTTTCCGTTTTTCAGTTCTACGATAGGGTCGGGTTCGTCCTTGTCGTACTCGTCGCGGATCTCGCCGACTATCTCTTCCAGTATGTCTTCAAGAGTTATCATTCCGGAAGTAGCGCCGTATTCGTCGAGGACTATCATAAGATTTATGGACTCTTCACGCATTTCTATAAGCAGAGTTCCGACTTCCTTGTGCTCAAATGTAAAATGAGGCTCGCGCAGAAAATCACGCACGGAAAACGGTTTGCTCGTATCATAAAAGAGCAGGTCTTTCATATTTATAGTTCCGATAACGTTGTTTGTGCTCTCGCTGTATACGGGATACCTTGTGTACGTATACTTATGATATAAGTCCATAAGCTCTTCATACGTAGTGTCAACATGAACAAAGACCATATCTATGCGCGGGACCATTATATCCCTTGCAAGCGATTCGTCGAGACTGAATATGTTGGATATCATCTCGAATTCGTCGTTTTCGATAGCGCCTTCTTCATACCCTACGTCGACAAGACTTTTCAGCTCGTCTTCGGTCATAGTGACCTTTTCATTCGGGTCTATACGGAGCATTTTCATAAATACCGTACGAATGCCCTCGATGATAAATACGATAGGCGTGAGGATGATCATAAGCGCCTTTATTATAGCTGAGTACGAAAGCGCGATATTTACGGCTCTTACGGTAGCTATCGTTTTCGGAGTTATCTCGCCGAAAAGCAGTACGACTAAAGTTATTATACCTGTAGCAGCGCCGACAAAAGCGTTGCCGAAAAGGTTGATAGTAAGGGCTGTCGCGAGCGATGACGCGGACAGATTTACTATATTGTTTCCTACGAGTACAGTGGAAAGCATTTTTGCCGAATGGTCCAGTATCCATATCGCGCGGGTGGCGTTTCTGTTTCCGTCGTCAGCTAAAAGCTGCAGCTGTATACGGTTTACCGTAACATATGCGGTTTCGGCTGATGAAAAGAACGCCGAGCATGCGATAAGAAATACTAAAATTATTAATTGAAGCAACGTGTCACTGTCCACAATATCCTCCTGGAACGGAATAAAATTTAAAATACATTGTTTTGTATATTACACCATTTATTACTATAGTTCAATTATTTTATAACGCATACGTTAAAACTGCATAAAAAGCATGTCAATAATAAGTCAAATTTATTCAACGCTTTTAAGCGCCACTGCAGGGTCAAGCCGGTCAAGGCTGCGGTTTGTTATGAGATTGACGATGACCGCGAATGCAATGCCGAGCAGCGCGGCGTATACGTAGCTTACCGGGTGCAGCGACGAGGGCAGATAGATCGACGGTAACTTAAGCAGCAGAGATAATGTCTGCGCGAAAGCATAGCCTAAAGGCATGCCTATTATTATGCCTATCGCCGTAAGTATATAGGTCTCCCTGTTTATGTAAGAATGCACTTCGGGGTTGTAAAAACCGAGCACCTTGATAGTCGCTATCTCACGTTCGCGCTCAGAGATATTTGTAGTCTGCAGCGTGAACAGTACGACGAACGCCAAAGCAGCCGACATGATTATGACTACATAAACGACCATGTTTATCAGCTCGAAAGCGCCGGAAAAGTCCTCTGTGAGCTCCTGTGTGCTCGTACAGGAGAGAACCCCGTCGCGCGATTTGAGCTCTTCGGCGTATGCTTTCTGGTCGGTGCATTTATCCGAAAGATTTATTATAACGCCGTTCGGCTCGTATTCCTCAAAATATTTTTCAAACGTCGACTGCGTCATATATACATAGTTTCCGAGATAATTTTCGATTATCGCGGTGACAGGGAAATCGGACTGTTCGAGGCTGGGAAGCTGCAGCGAGACCGTATCGCCGTCTTCAAAGTCAAGGACAGTGCTTGCGTTCCTTGTTGCATATATGCAGTCGTTGTCAAGCGCGAGCGCGTTTCCGTCAAGATCGTACAAATGTATATATGAGTCGAAGTCTGAATCGTCAGGCACGACCATAAGAGTCACAGAGGTGCTCTCTCCGCCGTTAAATGACAGATTTGCGGACGTGATCTCGGCGTTTATATATTCCTCGACATTCTCGTCGTCCTCAATATAAGAAAGCAGGGCGTCGTTGTCGTCCGCCGTTGCAGCCGCCAATATGTCATATGAAAAGACTCTTTCGTACTGGCCGGGCATAAGGTCTGAAACGGAATCCTTTACCGAAAAGCCCAGGAGCAGAAGAGCGGTACAGCCTGCAATGCCAAGCACCGTCATCAAAAGTCTCTTTTTATAACGGAAAATATTGCGTGCCGTAACCTTGCCGAGGAAGTTCATCTTTGACCATATGGGGCCAAGCCTTTCAAGGAAGATACGTGTTCCGGCTTTAGGCGCTTTGGGGCGCATAAGCGTTGCGGGTTTGTGGCGCATTTTTCTTCCAGCGGCGTATTCGGTAACGAGCAGGAGACCGACTATAAATATCGCAGGTCCCAATATTCCGAAAACCGGTACGAATGTAAATATATATCCCGGAAGCAGGTACATGGTGCTGAATATTGAAAACAGTATGGCAGGGAGTGCGAAAAATGCGCATAAAGTCCCTATAACGCTGCCGATGATCCCGGCGGTCAGAGAATAATAAAGATATTTCTTTTTTGTTTCGCCTGTCGTGAATCCGAGAGCCATATATGTTCCGATAAAGCTGCGGTCTTCGTCTACCATACGCGTTATCGTGGTCAGTGAGATAAGTATGGCTACCGTGAAGAAGATTATCGGAAATACGGTGCCGAGCGTTTCGATCGAAGAAGCGTCGCTGCTGATATTATTATAGCTGCTGAGCGAGCTTCTGTCCTGGATATACCATGTTGCCATGTCTATATCCTCTATCTGCGCCCTCGCGTCTGCAAGTTCGGCTTCCGCTTCGGCTTTGCCGTCTTCATACTCGGCCCAACCGTCTGCAAGTTCCGCTTCACCCTCGGCTTTGCCTTCTTCATATTCGGCCCAGCCGTCTGCAAGCTCTGCTTCAGCTTCAGCTTTGGCTTTTTCATATTCGGCCCAGCCGTCTGCTATCTGCTGTTCGCCCTCGGCCTTGCCCTGTTCGTATTGCTCAAGGCCGTCGTAATATTCAGCCCAGCCGCTTTCTACTTCAGCTTCGGCGGCGATGAGAGACTGCTTTTTCTCCTCAATGGCGGTGCGTCTGTCAGCTATCTGCGCGCGTGCGCTTTCCTCATTAGCCTGAAGTTCGGCAGCGCCGTCTTCAAGCTGCTTGTATCTGTTCTGGAGCTTGTTATATGAAGCGTCTAAAAGTGTTTTGGCCTCTTGCAGGGCAACGGCGTTTGAGTCCAGCTCGTCCCATGCGGCGACGAACTGCTGTTCAATAGCCGCTTTTGACGCTTCAAGCTGCGCTATGCCGGCCTCTATCTGTGCTTTTCCTGCATGAGCCGTGCCTAAGCTTATTGCAAGCTGCGGCAGCAAAGAAAGCTTGTCGCCGGCAGCGGCTTTTATTTCTTCTGGAAGGGCTTCTAAAGCGGCGTTTAATGCGGCGGCTTCAGCGTCATATGAGCCGGCCTGCGCGGCGGAAACTAAAGCGTCCCATTCGGCCGCGGGCCAGTATTCTCCTAAAAGCGCGCTTACGGCTTCTTTCTGTGAAGAAATAGTGCTTATTCCGCTGTTTGCCGCGGCGAGCTGTTCATTGAGGACCGCCATGTTATTATCATAGTCAAGCTGAGCGTATGCGTCGGTTTCAGCCTGAGCAAGTGTTTCTTTTGCGGCTAAAAGCTGCGCGTAGTTTTCGTCATAATTCAGCTCGGCAAGGCCTGCTTCATACTGTGCCAGCCCGTCGTCGAGCTTTTGTTTGTTCGCTTCGATCTCAGCCCATGCAGCGGCAAACTGCTCGTTTGCAGCCTGTTCCTGCCGGGCAAGCTCTGCTTCGCCGGCCGCTATCTGCGCCCAGCCGTCGTCTATCTGCTTTTGCGCGTCGTTAAGCTGCGCGGCGGCGCTGTCCAGCTCGGCCTTGGCGTTTGCAAGCTCGTTTGCAAGCTCTGCTTCGCCTTTTTCCAGCTCAGCCTTCGCTTCTGCAAGGCTGTCGTTTAATTCCTTTTCTCCGTCTATGAGTTCCTGATACGCGTCGCCGAGCTCATCGTTTAATTCTTTTTCTCCGTCTATGAGTTCCTGATACGCGTCGCCGAGCTCATCGTTTACCTCTGCTTCGGCGTCGGCCAGCTCGCTTTCGGCTTCATTGACAAGGTCGTTATATCTGGCCTCTTCCCTTTGGTCCTTTATTTCGTCTTCAAGCAGAGTTTTAAAATCAGATATCCTGTTTTCGTATTCGTCGTTATAACAGAACATCTCGGAAGTTCCGTCGAGCGTCAGAAGGACAGCCGTATAAATATCGCTGTCAACTGCTTCTGGAAGAATGAATACAGTCATGTCAGACGTATCGTTTGACCTGAACGATGTGTTGCCGTCAGGATTATTGACGCTTGTCGGATCTATAACGACGCCGGATATCGTGTATTCGGTGTTGGCGAACGTAGGATCTTCAGTTTCGCCGCTTTCCTCGTCTGTTTCAAGAGATTCTTCTATAGTAAACGTATCTCCGACAGAAAGTCCGCCCGCGTTCAGGAATTCCTGTGTTACGGCTATTTCATCAGCCGTTTCGGGAAGATGTCCGCTTACGAGATACGGCTCGTCTATTCCGTTTTCACTCAAAGTTTGCATGGAGATACTTATAGACTGGTCGTCAAGAAGCGCGAGGACGGTTTCCGTATAGATACCTTCGGCTTTTTCGATACCGTCCACGTCCAAAAGGGCCTTTACGTCGTCGTCCGTAAGACCCAGTGTGGAAGCGATATAAAAATCATGCAGACCCTGCTTGTCAAAAAATATATCAGCAGATCTGCGCAGATCCGTACATGCGGCTATCAGGCCGGAAAACATCGTTACGCCAAGGATAGTGATTATTATCATGGCGAAGAAACGTTTGCTTTCCTTTGATATCGTACGGAGTATGTCCTTTGAAAAAGCCGTTATTTTCATGTCTGTTTTCAGGTCGGTATAGTAAGTTCTTTTATTGCTTTGGAAAGCTCTTTTGGAGAGCTTATAAGTATGTCTGCGTCTGAAAGCTCATCGGGTGAACCGTAGCCATACAGGCAGCCTACGCTTTTTAAAGAGTTTTTCACAGCGCATTTTATGTCGCTGAAACGGTCGCCGATGACGATGTAGCTGCCGGGAAATTCTTCTTTTATATACTGGAATATATCTTCTTTTGGAAGATATCCGAAGCTTTCGCAGTCATAGAATTTATCAAAGAGCTCATGCATTGCGAAAGCATTCCAGTGAGCGTTTTTATATGATATGCGGCAGTTGCTTAAAACAATCATAGTATAACCCTGCGATTTAAGATATACAAGCTGTTCGCGCATTCCGTCATACCATTTACCGTATCCCTGTTCCACCAGCTTCGCCATATGCGCGGCCACATGGTCGCTGGCTTCTTCTCTTATATTTTCAGGGCAGTCCGGCAGAATGAGCCGCCATGTGTCAATGCTGTTGACTCCGAGCCATGAAGCTATCTGCCTGTCGGATATTTCGGGAACCTTTATGCCATATTGCTGAAAGAGCCAGCAAAAAGAATCTCTCATTGCCGGCTCGTATATCCTTAATGTTTCATGTATGGTTCCGTCGTAATCAAATATAAGTACGTGCCTGTCCATGATCAAAGCTGTGAAATGAGGTTTACCATTTCGATTGCTGAAAGGGCGCAGTCATAACCTTTGTTTCCTGCTTTGCTTCCGGCGCGCGCGATAGCCTGTTCGATATTTTCGGTCGTAACTATACCGAAAAGTACCGGTACTCCTGTTGAAAGGCTTGCCTGAGCAATACCTTTAGCAGTTTCGTTGCAGACAAGATCGTAATGAGACGTATCGCCTCTGATAACAGCGCCTACGCATATAACCGCGTCGTAGTTTCCGGAAAGGGCCATTTTTTTAGCGACGAGCGGAAGCTCGAATGCGCCCGGCACCCATGCGGCTGTAATGTTTTTCTCGTCAACGCCATGACGCACAAGACCGTCCACGGCTCCGCCTAAAAGTTTATTTACGATTATCTCGTTAAACCTTGAAGCGACTATGCCGACTTTCATTCCTTTCGGAGCGACTACTTTTCCCTCTACTAAATTTATGCTGTTCATTTTATATTATCCTCCTATGTTCATTATATGTAAAATAATTTTTTTATAAAGTTTTATGATACTAAGGTCGAAAAAGTCATGCTGATTATGCTTGCATAAGGAAGCATGACCTTGAGACCTGAACAAAAATGAGAAAGCAGCCATTTTTCGAAGAAAAATGAGCGATTTCGAATTTTTGAAGTATTGCGGGAGCATGAAATGCGGAGCAATACGGTAGTATCATAAAATATTATATAAAATCAAAATTTGATTTTCGTAAAAATATGTCCCATTTTATCCTGCTTGGTCTTCATGTAATATTCGTCGTATTTCTGCGGCTGTATCTCGATAGGCACGCGCTGCTTGATTTCAAGACCGAAGTCCTTGAGGGCGTATACCTTATCGGGGTTGTTTGTAAGCAGCCTTAAGGATTTTACGCCGAGGTCGCTCAATATCTGGGCGCCGACCCAGTATTCGCGAAGGTCGGGAGCGAAGCCTAATTTTATGTTGGCTTCAACCGTATCGAAGCCCTGTTCCTGAAGCACGTATGCCTTAAGCTTGTTTATAAGACCTATACCGCGGCCCTCCTGGCGCATATAGAGGATAACGCCCCTGCCCTCTGCTTCAACCTGGCGCATGGCCTGCTGGAGCTGAAGTCCGCAGTCACACCGCAGGGAGCCGAATACGTCTCCGGTAAGACATTCGGAATGGACGCGGCAGAGAACGTCTTCGCCGTTTCCGATATCGCCTTTTACAAGCGCGACATGATGTTCGCCGGTGATGTTGTTTACATAACCGTATATCTGGAAATTTCCGTATGCCGTAGGAAGCTGGGCGCATGCGGCCTGCGTTACGAATTTCTCATGCGTAACGAGATATTCCTGAAGCATTT
>DVOP01000144.1 GCA_018713465.1 Candidatus Alectryocaccobium stercorigallinarum
ATCGCATTATACTTCCTGTTTGTTTATGCTGTCATATTAGCCCTTAATTATGAACACGATATGAACTTTTTAATAAATCTTTCAGAACAATCCTTTTATCCAGTCGGATATTGTGCTGAAAATCCCACTTAAAAAGCTTCCTATACTGTCTAATATTCCCTGCGCTCCGTCAGAGCCCTGTAACATATTAGTGAAATTTTCATAAAGCTGCATTGCCTTGTCGAGCAGACTGTCAAGATCGAGCGCCGAAAGAGTTTTCAAAAGCTCTCTTACTCTTACAACATTCTCGTCAGAAAACGTCACTCCGTATTTCTGCGATACCTCCACTATCATACTGTCTATCGAAGCGTCGTCCATACCCGCTATTTCATCAAGCATTGTTTTCAGCTCGGCGATTATCATCTCAACGTCTTCTGGATCAGCGCCCGTCGCCTGGGCTATTTCGCTTGTTACCGCAAGCTCCTGCGTGGCCGCGTCTATGTTTTCTTCGTTCAGTGAGCCGTCCGTAGCCGCGTCATACGCTTTCATTATCCCTATAAGCGCCGCCGTTCCCGACATTTTTTCCGGTCCCGCCACATACACATCGGCGTCCTCTACTCCCGCCGTAATCAGGGCGTTTTGATACATACCGGTCGTGCAGTAATTAATATTATATGTCGTGACCGTTATGCCGTGTCCTTCCTCCTTCAAAACCACCTTCGAGGAAGAAAGCGCCGCGTCGCCTATCGTGTCATAATCCACATACGAATCCAGATATGCGTGTTCTTCTTCATTAGTTACATAAATTACATCGCTTTCCGCAAGCTCGGCTTCGCTTACGGAAAGAAGCGAAAGCACTTCCTCCTGCTGCTGCGCCGTCAGATCCGCCCCAAGCGAAATTTTCACGTCGCCCGCAGCAGCCATTACAGGCGATGCCGAAGTAGTTATCAACATTGCAGAAGCCAGCGCCAACGCTGTTATTTTCCTTTTATCCATTGTTCCTCCAATTCAGTCAAATCTTCAAAGTCCTGTTGTTTTATATAAAAAAGGATTTTCCGTTTTGTTATTGTTAAATAAAAGTTCATATTTTTGTTACATCAAACTAATTCTTTTATCACATTTTACTTATAGAATAGATAATGTCAAGAGAGTTAAGAATTATTTAATATTTGTTAGAGCTTATTTTCTTTTTCATTCCGATTATATTAATCGGACCTCCTTCTTTTAAAAACGGAACTGATTGCTGAGCAGTTCCTTTTTTAATGCATAAAATCCCGTCAAGCGGCCGCACAACAAAAAACGTACGGCCCTTTTATGGGTCATACGTTCCTATAAAAAATTCATTATCTCATCTGCGAGCTTCACAAAATCTTCCAACTTAAGCTTCTCGCCTCTTACCGAAGGCTCAATCCCGAGCTTTTCAAGCGCCTCCTCCCACTGCTCCTTCGTCAGGTTGAATTCACCCGAATTCCTAAGGCTGTTTAGAAGCGTTTTCCTGCGCTGCGCAAAAGCCGCCTTTATAAGCTTAAACATCAGCCGCTCGTCTTTTACCGGCTGTTTCTCGTCTCTTATATTAAGCTGTATGACCGAGCTTGTGACCTCCGGACGCGGCATAAAACAGTTCGGCGAAACGTCTGTTATTTTCTTTACGCCGCAATAATATTCGACTGCAAGCGACAGAGCGCCGTAATCCTTCGTACCGGGATCAGCCGCCATTCTGTCCGCGACTTCCTTCTGGACCATTATGGTTATCGATCTTATCAGACCGCTTATCTTTAAAAGCTCCATGATAACCGGCGTCGTAACATAGTACGGCAGGTTTGCGATAACCTTTATCCGCTTCCCCGGGCTTCTTTCACTTACAAGCTTCTCAAGATCCACGTTTAAAACGTCTTCATTTATCACCGTCACATTATCATATCCGGTAAGCGTTTCGTCAAGCACCGGAATAAGCCTGTCGTCTATCTCCACCGCCGCGACATTCCCCGCCGAAAACGCAAGGTGCTGCGTAAGAGTACCGATCCCGGGCCCTATTTCCAAAATAAAATCGTCTGCTTTTATATCCGCAGCGCTTATTATCTTTTTTATGACATTCGAATCGATAAGGAAATTCTGTCCAAAGCTTTTTTTGAACCTGAAAGCATATTTATTTATTATCTCTGACGTTGCCTTTGGGCTGTGAAGCCACGGTTCCACCCTGCTCATTTGGTTATCAGCCCCGCAACTTTATTTATTATTTCTTCCATCTCAACTCCGAGAGAAAACGCAAGCTCAGAATATAACGCCTTTTCCGCCTGCTTATAATATTTTTCATCGGTAGAAGTAACTTTCTTGCCCTGTGCGATACGGATCTGGCTGCGGCTGTACAGATTTTTAATAATTGCTACGAGCGACTCAGGTTCGTTCGTCTTAAACGCTTCTTTATACTGCTGTTCCCTCATTTTATCGTTCGGGACCCATACGGCTTCTATATCGGCTATCCTTTTTATAAACTCGCGCGATTCGTCCGTAGTCATTACCGGACGCAGTCTTGTTCTGTCCGCGTCTGTTGTAACGTATAATTTCGCCCTGTCGTCATCTATAGGCAGAAGCACGTAATATTGCTTCTTTTCTTTACCTACAAGGCTCATGAAGACTATGTCTTCTATTCTGCAAATGCCTGTATTCGGTTTTACGACATAATCTCCTATCTTAAACATTATTTTCTCCGTCCGATCCTATCTGTAAATAGCCTGTTTTAAGCCTCCGTTTAAAGTATAGCATTTTTATACGGATTTTGTAAGGTCATTTTAAAATTTATGAGATATTGCCGAAAAAACGGCCGGATAATCAATATCCGACCGTTGAAATCATTATTCTGTTTCTATCTCTTATACAAAACGTCTTACGCTCAATATCTCACGATACGCCGCATTGTATCCGATAGTTATTCCAAGAGACTCGTTCGCCGCATGTACGATAGCTCCGCCGCCAATATAGATAGCTACATGGCCGCTGTAGCAGATAAGATCGCCCGGCTGCGCCTCCGCGTATGATACCGCACGTCCGGCGCTGCGCTGCGAGCCTGAAGTACGCGGAAGACTGATACCGAAATGTCCGTATATCTGCTGTGTAAATCCTGAGCAGTCGATTCCGTTTGTAAGGCTGTTTCCGCCGTATACGTACGGATTTCCAACGAACTGCTTAGCATAAGCAACTATCTGCGCTCCAAGCGCACTGTTTCCCGGTGAGCTCGGTGTAGAAGTATCCACGCTCGGTGCCGAACTCGAACCGCCCGACGAGCTTCCTCCGGACGAACCTGCCGCTTCTTCAGCTGCGTCTGCCGCATCCTGCGCTCCCTGAACATCTCCTTCTTCAGCTGCCTGAGCCGCTTCTTCAGCCGCTCTCTGAGCTTCAGCCGCTGCTTCAGCATCCGCTGCCGCCTGAGCTGCTGCCGCCGCTTCTGCCGCACGGCGGGCCGCTTCCTCTGCTGCCTGACGTGCAAGCTCCTCCTGAACTATCTGTATCTGTTCGTTCTGCTGAGCTATAAGAGCGCCATATTCGTTTGCAAGTGCCTGAGCGTTTGCAAGCTCTGCTTCATAGTCGTCAGATGTAGCTCTGAGTTCTTCAAGCTGAATTTCAAGAGACTGCTGATACTGCTCCTGCTCGTTCCTCATCGCAACGAGTTCAGCCTGCTGCTGTTCCTGCTGTGTCTTAAGATTATTTACGCGCTCTACAGTCGCCGCATATTCTTCAAGACATTCTCTGTCGTAATCGTACATCTGCTGTGTGTACTCGGCTTTGTTCAAAAGCTCCGTGATATCCGCGTCCGCAAGAAGGAACGTTGCCCAGCCGGCGTTTCCGCCCTCTTCGTAGATGTACTGTATCCTCTTTTTCATCGCCTCGTACTGAACCGCCTGATCTTCCTCGGCTACGGCAAGATCCGCCGTCGTCTGCTCAAGCTGTACGTTCAGCTCTTCAATATCGGCATTTAAAGAATTAACTGTCTGTATAGTTACTACAAGTTCCTGATCCACTGAATCCATCTGGCTGAGCAGTACCGCCTTATCGGCCTCCAGTGTATCTATATAGGAATTTACAGAGCTGAGATTACTTTCAGTTTCTGCTTTCTGTGCCTCGAGTTCTTCTATAGTGTCTGCTGAAACCGTTGCAGCTAATCCCATAGCGGTTATCGCCGCAAGAATCAAAGCTAAGAATTTCTTATAACGCATTAAAAAATCACTCCTGAATCATATAGTGCGAAATATTTATGTAACAATTTCTTAATAAACACTACCATGATTATGAAATAAAATCAACCCTTTATATAAAAAAAGTTGTAGAATATTGAACTTCGTTTTTAGTTCTTTTTTGTATATCTTTATCAATTTCCCGCGTTTGACTTATGCGCGATCCACTTCAGATATGCGTTTATAAACGGGTCGATATCTCCGTCGAGGACGGCTCCCACCTGCGAGCGCTCCTCGTTTGTACGGTGGTCTTTTACCATCGTATAAGGCTGCATTACGTATGAGCGTATCTGGTTTCCCCACGCGATATCCGTAACTTCTCCCCTGATTCCCGAAAGCTTCGCCATCTGCTCTTCCTGCGCCAGCATATACAGCTTTGCCTTGAGCATTTGCATAGCCTTGTCCTTATTCTGGAACTGCGACCTTTCGTTCTGGCATGTAACGACTATGCCCGTCGGGAAGTGGGTAATACGTATAGCCGAAGACGTCTTGTTTATATGCTGTCCGCCGGCGCCGCTCGACCTGTATGTATCTATCCTGATATCCTCGTCTTTTATTTCGATATCGATATCGTCTTCGATATCCGGCATAACGTCGCACGAAACGAACGAGGTCTGTCTCTTTCCGTTGGCGTTGAACGGGGATATGCGCACAAGCCTGTGCACACCCTTTTCGGATTTAAGATATCCATACGCATTTTCGCCGTTCACCTGGAACGTTACCGATTTGACCCCGGCTTCCTCTCCCTCGAGGAAATCCAGCTCTTCAACCGTAAAACCCTTTCTCTCGGCGTATCTCGTATACATGCGGTAAAGCATTCCGCACCAGTCCATAGCCTCCGTTCCGCCCGCTCCGGCGTTCAGTTTGATTATGGCGTTGCATTTGTCATACTCGCCGGACAGGAGGGTCTTTATCCTTATATCATCAAACCTCTTCTTGAATGTGTCCAGCATTTCCTGGATCTCCGGAATAAGAGACGGGTCGTTTTCCTCATATCCCATTTCTATAAGAGTCTCCATATCCTCTTTTTCCGAAACCAGCTTATTATATGTATCTCTGTCGTCTTTAAGGCTTCCGAGCTCTTTCATTTGCTCCTGGGCCTTTTCCGGTTCGTCCCAGAACCCGGGTTCTTCCATTTTTCTTTCAAGCTCTTCGATACGTTGTTCCTTAAGAGCCAGATCAAGCGAATCCCTGACCTCTTTAAGAGGCTCCTCATAGGAATTCAGTTCTGTTTTGAATTGATCCAGTTCAACCACAAGCTTCACTCTCTTTCATTAAAGATTATTATTAAACCGCTTTTCTTCCGCAGCACTGTTTATATTTCTTACCGCTTCCGCACGGACACGGGTCGTTCGGATATACCTTTTTGTCCGACCTTGTCTGCGGCTTCTTCGGGCCGGAATCGTCCTTGTTCGTTCCGGTCACTTTAGCGACTTCCTCACGCTCTACCTTCTGCTCGACTCTTATATGGTACAGCAGCCTTATCGTATCGCGCTGTATGCTCTCGGTCATTTCGTTGAACATATCATACGCCGCCATTTTATACTCGACACGCGGATCCCTCTGGCCGTACGCCTGAAGTCCTATGCCCTCGCGCAGACGTTCCATATCGTCGATATGGTCCATCCATTTTTGATCTATTACCTTAAGAAGGATAACCCGCTCGAGCTCCCGTATCTGCTCCTCCTGCGGGAAGAGCGCTTCTTTGTCTTCATAAAGCTTGACTGCTTCTTCTTTAAGCTTCTGCTTAAGCTCGTCCGGCTTAAGGCCTTTTACATCTTCTTCCGTGATCGGCTTAAGCGGTATGATAGGCAGAAGTATCCTGTTCAGCTCGCCCAGATCCCACTCTTCGCTTTGCGCGTCCTCGCCGATACACATAGAAACGAAGCCGTCTATGGTATCGTATACCATCTTCAAAATAGCGTCGCGCATATTGTCGCCGTCAAGGACTCTGCGTCTTTCCGCATATATTATTTCACGCTGCTCGTTATTTACGATATCATAATCCAAAAGATTCTTACGGATACCGTAGTTGTTCGTCTCTATTTTCTCCTGCGCTTTTTGTATCGCAGACGTAAGCATTTTATGCTCTATAGGCTCGTCTTTGGCAACACCCAAAGTCCTGAATATGCCCATAAGCTTTTCAGAACCGAAAAGACGCATAAGGTCGTCTTCGAGCGATATATAAAATCTCGACTCGCCCGGGTCTCCCTGACGTCCGGCACGTCCGCGGAGCTGATTGTCTATACGCCTTGCTTCATGTCTTTCTGTACCTATTATCTTAAGGCCGCCCAAAGCTCTTGCTTCATCGTCCAGCTTGATATCGGTACCACGGCCGGCCATGTTGGTAGCTATGGTTACAGTCCCGGCTTCTCCGGCGTGCGATACTATCTCCGCTTCCATTTCATGGTATTTAGCGTTCAGGACCTGGTGCGGTATGCCCTCTCTTTGCAGCATTCTGCTGAGCAGCTCGGAAACCTCTATGGTAATAGTTCCGACAAGCACCGGCTGCCTTCTTTCATAAGCTTCTTTTATGTCGCGTACGACAGCCCTGTATTTTTCTTCTTTTGTCATATATACGACGTCGTTGAGGTCTTTACGCTGGACCGGCTTGTTAGTCGGTATCTCGATAACGTCCATTCCGTAGATCTCGCGGAATTCCTGTTCCTCTGTGAGCGCCGTACCTGTCATTCCGGCTTTCTTTTCATATTTATTAAAGAAGTTCTGGAACGTTATGGTCGCGAGCGTTTTGCTCTCGCGCTTAACGTTTACATGCTCCTTTGCTTCTATCGCCTGATGGAGTCCGTCGGAATATCTTCTTCCAGGCATGATACGTCCGGTGAATTCGTCTACGATAAGGACCTGATCGTCTTTTACGACATAATCCTGATCCCTGAACATGAGATAGTGTGCGCGCAGCGCGAGGATTATATTGTGCTGTATCTCGAGGTTCTCCGGGTCGGAAAGGTTTTCTATATGGAAGAATTTCTCAACCTTTTCAACGCCGGCCTCTGTAAGGGTAACTATCTTATCCTTTTCATTTACGATAAAATCGCCGGTCTCTACTATCTCTTCACCCATGATGGCTGTCATCTTCGTAACTTCACCCGACGCCTCGCCCTTTTGCAGCTGGCGCGCCAGGATATCGCACGTCTCGTACAACTTCGTAGATTTTCCGCTCTGGCCTGAAATAATAAGCGGCGTTCTCGCCTCGTCGATAAGCACGGAGTCGACCTCGTCAATGATGGCGTAAACAAGATCTCTCTGAACAAGCTGTCTCTTGTATATGACCATGTTATCTCTTAAATAATCGAATCCGTCTTCGTTATTCGTTACATATGTGATATCGCAGGCATACGCTTCGCGGCGCTCGTCATTTTTCATTGAATTGAGAACTACGCCGACCTTGAGTCCTAAAAATTCGTGGAGCTTTCCCATCCACTCTGCGTCACGGGCAGCCAGATAGTCGTTTACCGTAACTATGTGTACTCCACGTCCTGTCAGCGCATTCAAATACGCAGGCAGGGTCGATACAAGCGTTTTTCCTTCGCCTGTCTTCATCTCGGCACTACGCCCCTGATGAAGAATAATACCGCCGATAAGCTGGACACGGTAATGCTCCATATTCAAAACACGTCTTCCGGCTTCGCGCACTACCGCGAACGCTTCCGGAAGCAGGTCGTCAAGCGTCTCTCCGTCTTTATAGCGCTGCTTGAATTCATCTGTCTTCCCTTTCAGCTCCTCGTCCGACAAAGCCATCATCTGAGGCCTTAACGCTTCTATCTGGTCTACTATCGGGTAGATCCTTTTTAACTCCCTCTGACTGTGTGTTCCGAACAGTTTTTCAGAAAGTTTCATCTATTTCCTCCAAAATATACATATATTAAAATGCCGCGGCAAAATTGTATTTAGGATTTACCGCACATTGTTCTTCTTCGAAAAAGGCTTTCAGAAATTTTCTGAAAGCCCCCTGCAATCATTTATCCAAGAAAATCATTTATCTGGCTGACAAGTACGTTAACGTCAAGTCCGTGTACCATAGCCGCTTCCTCAAGAGTCTCACCCTGAGACGACGGGCAGCCTATGCAGTGCATTCCCGCTCTCATAAGGACTACTGCAATATTTCTGTCTTTCTGTAAAAGCTCTCCAATGGTCATATCCTTGGTTACGGATGCCATAATATCTAAACCTCCTTAATATCTGCAAATTATACAGCGTTAATTATAATACGCTTTTTGTCCGTTCGCAAGCTTTTATATCGCCCAGTTTTCAATTTTCAAACCGGGAACCCTTTCAAATTCACGAATATTATTTGTTACTAATATCATATCTTCCGCTTTTGCATGACCTGCAATAAGCATATCCAACGGACCAATGATACGCCCCGTTTTGGTCAGATAAGCGCGTATCGCCCCGTATTCATATGCCGCTGCTTCGTCGAAATCAAGTATATTTAAAGGTGCCAAAAACATCAACAATGCTTTTTCATTTCTTTCCGGATTTGAACTGTTTTTCATTCCAAATTCCAGTTCTCCTAACGTAATTGATGAAATACATATTCCCTTATCCATTTCCTGTCTGAATCGGCATAAAACGCTTTCCGGCTTTTGTTTCATTATATAAATGCATATATTTGTATCTAACATATATGTCATAAGATTTCTCTCTTTTCCTGATTACCCTGTTCGCGTCCGTTTTGAAAAATATCATCAGTAAAGCTGTCTACGCCATCTGTAAATGTCTGCCATAATGAATCTTTAGGAACAAGTATAACCGCATTTCCAAGCTTCTGCACTACTACCTCATCTGTATTAAAACGATATTTTTTCGGCAGTCTAACCGCCTGACTCCGTCCGTTTTCA
>DVOP01000145.1 GCA_018713465.1 Candidatus Alectryocaccobium stercorigallinarum
ACTTCACCATCTTGTTTATGAGATAGTTGATAACTCGGTAGACGAGGCTCTTGCGGGATACTGCAAAAATATAGAAGTTTATATCAATCCCGGAAATACTATAACCGTTATAGACGACGGCCGTGGAATACCGGTTGACATAAATCATAAAGCCGGACTTCCCGGTGTTGAAGTCGTATTTACTATCCTGCACGCCGGCGGAAAATTCGGCGGCGGAGGATATAAGGTTTCAGGCGGACTTCACGGGGTAGGCGCTTCCGTTGTAAACGCTCTTTCAAACTGGCTCGAAGTGCGCATATGCCGAGATGGTAAAATATATGAGCAAAGATATGAAAGAGGAAAAACAGTAAATCCGCTCCATGTCGTTGGAGAATGCGATCCGTCTCAGACCGGAACAAAGGTAACGTTCCTGCCGGACGATACTATTTTCGAAGATACTGTTTTTGATTTTGACGTTTTAAAAACACGTTTAAGGGAAACCGCGTTTTTAACTAAAGGACTCAGAATAACCCTGACAGATCTTCGCGGGGAAGAGAAAAAAGAAAGAGTTTTCCATTATGAAGGCGGAATAAAGGAGTTTGTGGAATATCTCAATAAGAGCAAAACTCCGCTTTATGACGATATCATATATTTCGAGGGCAATGTAAACGGAATAATGATAGAGATAGCCCTGCAGCATAACGATTCTTATACTGAAAACTGCTATGGATTCGTTAATAATATAAATACTCCCGAGGGTGGAACGCATATAGTAGGCTTCAGGAACGCTCTTACAAAAACGTTTAATGATTACGGAAGAAAGAATAAGATACTCAAGGATAGCGAGCCGAATCTTACCGGCGAAGATATCCGCGAGGGTATGACAGCTATAGTCAGCATTAAGATAGAGGATCCGCAGTTTGAGGGACAGACTAAGCAGAAGCTTGGAAACAGCGAGGCAAGGACAGCGGTCGACAATCTTTTAAGCGGAAAGCTTGAGCTTTATCTTGAGCAAAATCCGACAGTCGCTAAGACGATAATAGAAAAATCGGTATTGTCGCAGCGCGCGAGAGAGGCCGCGAGAAAAGCAAGGGAGCTTACGAGAAGAAAATCTGCGCTCGACGGACTTTCACTTCCCGGAAAATTAGCGGACTGCACAGATAAAAACCCGAAAAACTGTGAGATTTATATAGTTGAGGGAGATTCCGCGGGCGGCAGCGCGAAGTCGGCGAGAAACAGGGCTACACAGGCTATACTTCCTCTGCGCGGAAAGATACTGAACGTAGAAAAAGCAAGGCTCGACAGGATATACGGAAACGCCGAGATAAAATCCATGATAACGGCGTTCGGAACAGGTATCCATGAAGATTTTGATATATCGAAGCTCCGTTATGACAAGATAATAATAATGACGGATGCGGACGTGGACGGCGCTCATATAGCGACGCTTATGCTTACCTTCCTGTACAGATTTATGCCGGATCTTATAAAAGAGGGACATGTATATTTAGCTAAACCGCCTCTTTTCAAGCTTGAAAGAAACAGAAAGGTCTGGTATGCGTACAGCGACGAAGAGCTTGACAAGATACTTGCGGAAGTCGGCAGGGATAATAACAACAAGATACAGCGTTATAAAGGACTTGGAGAAATGGACGCCGAGCAGCTTTGGGAGACTACAATGGATCCCGAAAGACGCGTGCTGCTTAAGGTCACGATGAACGAAGAGGAAATGTCCGAAGTAGACCTTACGTTTACTACGCTGATGGGAGATAAGGTAGAGCCGAGGCGCGAGTTTATCGAGGAAAGGGCGAAAGACGTTGTAAACCTTGATGTTTAATAGTTCTGTATTGCTTTTAATGATTCAAAAAGCATGTGAAACCGAAACATGATGATATAGGAATTTAAAATATGGATGACAAAATTTTTGATAAGATAGAAGAAGTCGACATTAAAAAGAAGATGGAATCTTCGTATATCGACTACGCGATGAGCGTTATCGTTTCGAGGGCGCTGCCTGACGTAAGAGACGGTCTTAAGCCGGTGCAAAGAAGAATCCTTTATTCGATGATAGAGCTGAACAATACTCCCGACAAGCCGCACAGAAAATGCGCGCGTATCGTCGGTGATACAATGGGTAAATATCACCCGCACGGCGACAGTTCAATATACGGCGCTCTTGTAAATATGGCTCAGGAATGGTCTACGAGATATCCTCTTGTCGACGGTCACGGAAATTTTGGATCGGTAGACGGAGACGGCGCGGCGGCTATGCGATATACGGAAGCCCGCTTAAGCAAGACCGCTATGGAGATGATATCTGATATCAACAAAGATACAGTAGATTTTTCTCCGAACTTTGACGATACGGAAAAAGAGCCGGATATCCTTCCGGCAAGATTTCCGAATCTTTTGGCGAACGGAACTACCGGTATTGCGGTAGGTATGGCGACAAATATACCTCCTCACAACATGACGGAGCTTATAAACGCCGTTGTCAAGATAATAGATAACACCGTCAACGAAAATAGGGAAACCTCTCTTGAAGAGGTAATGGAAATAATAAAAGGACCTGATTTTCCGACAGGTGCGGAAATATTGGGAAGACGCGGTATAGAAGAGGCGTACAGGACCGGACACGGCAAGATAAAGGTCCGCAGTATCACAAATATAGAAACTCTTCCGAACGGAAAAAGCCAGATAATAGTCACCGAGCTGCCGTATCTTGTAAATAAGGCAAGGCTTATCGAAAGAATGGCAGAGCTCGTAAAAAATAAAAAGCTGGACGGCATTACGGCTATAAGCGACCATTCGAGCAGGGAAGGTATGCGCATATGTATCGAGCTTAGAAAAGACGTCAACGCGAACGTTATGCTTAACAAGCTCTATAAAATGACGCAGCTTCAGGATTCTTTCAGTGTAAATATGCTCGCGCTTGTGGATCAGCAGCCGAAAGTTTTGAATCTTCTTCAAATGCTCAAATACTATCTGGCACATCAGGAAGAAGTCGTAACAAGGCGTACAAAGTTCGACCTTAACAAAGCAGAGGAAAGAGCCCATATCTTAGAAGGACTTCTTAAGGCCCTCGACCATATCGACAGGATAATCGCGATAATCAGAGCTTCCGCAAATACTCAGGAGGCGAAAGCGAATTTGATAGCAGAATTCGCATTTTCTGACGCGCAGGCTCAGGCGATCGTGGATATGAGACTTCGCGCTCTTACAGGCCTTGAAAGGCAGAAGATAGAAAACGAGTATGCCGAGCTTGAGAAAAATATCGCGGAATACAGGGCTATCCTCGCCGACAGAAATAAGCTTCTCGGCGTTATAAGAGAGGAGATACTCATCGTTGCCGGAAAATACGGCGATGAAAGGAGAACAAGGATAGGTATCGACGACGGCGAGTTTACCGACGAGGATCTTATACCGAACGAGAGGACGGTCATTGCGAAGACAAACCTTGGGTATATCAAGCGCATGACTATCGATAATTTCAGGCTGCAGAACCGCGGCGGCAAGGGAATAAAGGGAATGCAGACCGTTGAAGAAGATTTCATCGAAGATCTTTTTATGACGGCTACGCATTTTACATTGCTTTTCTTTACGAACAGGGGAAGAATGTACAAGCTTAAAGCTTATGAGATACCCGAAGCGAGCCGTACCGCAAGAGGAACAGCCATCGTAAACCTGCTTCAGCTTCAGGGCGGTGAAAAGGTTACGGCCATCATTCCCATTGAGAAGTTTGAAGAAGGCAAATATCTTCTGATGGCGACAAAATGCGGCGTTGTTAAAAAGACTCCGCTGATGGATTTTGTCAACGTAAGGAATATAGGAATAACCGCGATAGGATTAAGAGACGAAGATGATCTTATAGAAGTTAAGTTCACGGACGGAAACCGCGACGTGCTTATGGCGACGGCGAACGGACAGTGCATAAGATTCCATGAATCCGATGTAAGAAGCATGGGAAGGGCGGCTGCCGGAGTGCGCGGAATAAGGCTTGCCGATGGCGACGAGGTCATTGGAATGCAGCTCGACGTTCAGGGCAAATATGTCTTGTGCGTTTCAGAAAAGGGTATGGGAAAACGTACTGAAATAGATAAGTTTACCATACATCACAGAGGCGGCAAGGGAATAGGCTGCTATAAGATAACAGAAAAGACCGGAAAGCTCGTTGGATTTAAATCAGTCGAAGACGAAAACGAGGTGCTTATCATCACGTCTCAGGGAATCATCATAAGGACTGACTGTTCAAGCATTTCTATACAGAGCAGGAACACGTCAGGAGTCAAGATAATAGATATAAACGACGACGTTTATGTTGCCGGAGTCGCGAAAGTAAGAAACGAAGAAGACGATGAACCGGAAGCGGCTGAAAACATGGCAGGCGAAGAAATCACGGAAAATGCCGATGAATGATACTAACTGCGGAACTCTTAAAAAGGAGTTCCGCGGCGTTATTAAAGTTTGATCCGTAATTAAAAAGAGGATAGAAAAGTGAGAGAGATAAACGTACAGGAGATAACTTCAGCGATCCGCGAAATGTGCATAGAGGCTAATTATACTTTGTCTGATGATATGGCGTGCGCGATGAACAAAGCGGAAGAAGAGGAAAACAGCGAGCTCGGAAAAAAGATACTCGGGCAGCTTCTTGAAAACCTGACTATTGCGAAGGAAGATATGGTTCCTATATGTCAGGATACGGGAATGGCCGTTGTTTTTATGGAGCTCGGGCAGGATGTTCATCTTACGGGAGGAAATCTTGAGGACGCCGTAAACGAAGGCGTAAGACAGGGTTATGTAGAAGGATTTTTGCGTAAATCCGTAGTTTCTGATCCTCTTTTAAGGGTAAATACGAACGACAATACGCCTGCGGTACTGCATGTAAGTATAGTTCCGGGAGACAAGATAAAAATAACGGTTGCACCCAAGGGTTTTGGAAGCGAAAATATGAGCAAGGTTTGTATGCTCAAGCCTGCCGAGGGAGTAGAGGGCGTTAAAAACGCTATACTTCAGGCGGTAAAAGACGCCGGACCGAACGCCTGCCCTCCTGTTGTAGTGGGAGTCGGAGTCGGCGGAACGTTTGAAAAAGCGGCGCTTATGGCGAAAAAGGCTCTGACAAGACGCGTCGGAGAGCATTCAAAGCTTGAGCATATAAAAGACATAGAAGTTGAAATGCTTGAAAAAGTAAACGGGCTCGGCATAGGGCCGGGAGGACTTGGCGGAAGGATCACTGCGCTTGCGGTAAATATCGAAACATACGCTACTCACATAGCCGGGCTACCGGTCGCGATAAATATGTGCTGCCATGTGAACAGGCATGCGTCGAGAGAGATTTGAGGAAGTAACCAAGCGAGATAAAATTTTAAGGAAGATTGGGATAAATGGATAAATATATTACGCTGCCTTTAAGAGAAGAAGATATTGAAGATCTGCATGTGGGAGATTATGTATACCTCACAGGCGTAGTTTATACAGCGCGTGACGCGGCGCACAAGAGATTGTGTGAAACGCTTGACGCGGGGAAAGAACTGCCTCTTGATATAAAAGGACAGATTTTCTATTATATGGGACCTACTCCGGCAAGGGAGGGACGCGTTATAGGTTCTGCGGGACCGACGACGGCGACCCGTATGGACAAATATGCTCCAAGGCTTCTCGACCTTGGTCTTAAAGGAATGATAGGAAAGGGAAAGCGTTCGCAGGAGGTTTTAGACGCGGTAGTGCGAAATAAAGCCGTTTATTTTGCGGCGGTAGGCGGCGCCGGAGCGCTTCTTTCAAGATGTATAACAAAATCGGAAGTAGTCGCGTATGACGATCTCGGCACAGAGGCTATCCGCCGATTGGAGATAAAAGATTTTCCGGTCATCGTAGCGGCGGACATATACGGACAGAAAATTTATTGACATTCAATTAGCTATTTAGTATACTAAAACAGCATTGCAGAAAAATTATATATTTATCTACAATCAGGCAAATGGAGAAGTACTCAAGTTGGCTGAAGAGGCGCCCCTGCTAAGGGTGTAGGTCGGGCAACCGGCGCGAGGGTTCAAATCCCTCCTTCTCCGTATTAAGGTAAGGTCAAAAGCCTTACCTTTTTTAGTTGTAAAAAGCGTTTCTGAAAAACGGGGTTTAAAAAATTTTTCCCTCCGTCACATATCTATGCATGACATTTAAAAGGATATCTAAAGTTTCCTCTTTTTTTTCTTCAAAAAGATACGGCGCGTAATTTGACATACCGTATGAAAGAAATATCATTGCCGACAGATTGCTGAGGATTTTCGGATCGCAGTCTGTTATTTTTTTTCCT
>DVOP01000146.1 GCA_018713465.1 Candidatus Alectryocaccobium stercorigallinarum
ATTACGGTTCCGATATTCAAATGTATCCTGAAACCACGTTTTCTCATATTACCCCGCAAAATTATAATGCCGAGAAAACTCCCGGCATTATATAAGTATTATATACCTTAGCGTTAAATCAGCACTCGATAGTTATCATCGGCTGAAGTCTTTCGCATATCGCGTCTTTGTCTACCGAAACGCCTATTACGAATTCAACATTAAACAATTCGCTTATGCTTTTGCATTCTTCAAGGCATTCATTCAATCCGGACTCTTCTGTTTTAGAAATCTTCTGGAAATTGTCCAGATAAACCTTTTCAATATCATGATCCTGTGAAAGGATCCCGCACAAAGCACCTAAGAACTGGTCTGCGTTTTTCAACGGAAGATTTGATGTGTCAATAAGTCTTACTTTATTGTTGAGCTCGTACATATGTTTTGAGCTCTTGTCTACAAATACTATATTTCCATTTGAGATCTTAACCGCTTCATTGGCCTGGTCAAGCAGAATTTTGGTTTTGCCCTTTCCCTTTCCTCCGATAACTAATCTGATCATAATCAAATCCTCCTTGTTTCAACATTGATGTAATAGGTTTTTTATTAAATTCAATTATATTTTATTTGATATGAAAATACAAGTTAAAATACCATAAAATTAACCTTAGTAAGATCACGCCTCGTTTATACAGGCGAGCAGCGCGCTCATATCTTCATACAATATCGTTTTTTTATCAGCGTTCATAACGACTGAAATGTACGGAATACCGTCCTCATCCTGGGCGATGAGCGCGATATTCGCTCCGGCCTCCGGCGTCGTACCGGTCTTTCCTCCCCACAGAATGACTCCCTCAGGCACGCTCTGAAGTCCCGTTAAAAATTCGTCGGTCGAATCATAATAATACGAAACGACGGTATCGCCTCTTGTGACGTCGAGCGTATATGAGCTCATTCTTATTATCTCATTGAACAGAGGAAGATTCATCGCCTCGTTCAGCATAAGATATACGTCGTAAGCGCAAGTATAGTGATCGTCGTCGTGCAGGCCGTGTGCGTTGACAAAATTGGTCCCGAGCATTCCGAGCGAATGCGCCTTCTCATTCATCATGTCCACAAACGCGTCCGTCGAACCGGCTATATGCCTCGCTATCGCGTTCGAAGCGTCGTTCGCTGAATATACGAGCATGACCTCGAGCAGCTGTTTAAGCGTCACCTGGTCGCCCGCGACCATATTGCTGTTCTGCGAGCCCTCTTCAAGCATAAAATCCGCCGCCTCCATCGTGACCACGTCTTCCATATCGCCGCATTCTATGGCAAGTATGGCAGTCATTATCTTTGTAAGGCTTGCCGGATAGGCTTTTTCGTATATGCCGTGCGCAAAAAGCACGCTGTTCGAATCCGTTTCAAAAAGCAGCGCCCTTTCCGCCGGCCCGGTGAGCTCAAAGCCCTCCAAATCGACGTAATTATTTGATACGACAAGGTCGGACGCGAAGGTATCCTTTGTGGTATAAGCTCCGGCGGTGTAGTTCACCGGCGAATACTTAAAAGAAAAATCGAGCGTCCGGTCCTTAAAATATGATATATAAAGCACAAGCACAATAAGGACGCCGACTATAAGCAGCATTATCGCCATCAGCCTGTTCCATATTGACTTTTTCTTTGGTTCCTCAGGCATTATCAAAACCCCAACCTTTAATATTTAAAAATAAGCTCTTTATTTACCAGCTTTCCGCTGTGGCGCTTCCTCTGCAGTCCGACGTTCAGTACAAATCCCATGCCAATAAACAGGCTCATGACCGAAGAAAGCCCATAGCTTATAAACGGAAGCGGCGTTCCGGTATTCGGGAACAGTCCGGTCGCAACACATATGTTTATAAACGACTGTATCGCTATCAGCGAGCCGACCCCGGAACAGATTATCGTACCCGCAATATCCTTTGCCCTTTTACCCGTTATTATGCACATGAACACGATAAGGAACAGGATTATGATTATGCAGAAAGAGCCCACGAAGCCAAGCTCCTCTCCGGCTACCGCGAATATAAAGTCGGTATCTATCTCGGAGACGAAATTTCCGTTGTTCGAAGACACCTCGCTGTTGTTGAGGCCTTTTCCTGTAAGCTTTCCGCTTCCTATCGCTATGACAGAGTTGTTCTGCTGCAGCGCCTCATCGGAATATTCCTCCTCATCGGAGTTAAAAAAAGTCATTATCCTGTTTTTCTGATAGTCCTCTATTATCGGCAGATCCGTCTGCGTTATAAGGATAAGCGCCGATATCCCGAGCGCCGCTATTATGAGCGCGATCTTCCCGATTATCTTGTAATTAAGGCCTGCGACGTATATCAGCACTATAAATATAAGTCCGATAGTTATAGTATTTTTAAGGTCGGGCTGTTCGAATATCAAAAGCAGCGGGAGCAATATAAGAACGATTGATTTTACTATCGTCTTTACACTGTTGATGTGCTTCTGGTGCTTCATGAAATACATCGCGAAGAACAGTATGAGCAGTATCTTCGAAAGCTCGGTGGGCTGGAACTGAAAACCATTCTCGCCGCCTATCTGTATCCAGCGCGTAGCACCCTGCGCGCTCGAACCCGCCAGATATACCCATAACAGCAGTCCTATATTCAAAAAATAAATTATCCAGTAAAAGTTCAATATCCAGCTGTAATCTATAAACGCGATAATAAGCATTATCACAAAACCCGCAACGCAGCCGATCATCTGCCTGCCCTGCAGCTCTGCATTGGCTGAGCCGACGAGCAGAACGCCCAACGTGCAGATTATAAACAACAGTATTACAAGAAAGAAATTGAAATCCTTTATCCTATATCTTTTTAACATAAACCCCTATCCGTTTTAGTCTGTTACGACGCTTGTAAGTCCGTCTGTTTCAGATTCACCGGTGATGATATCCTCTTCCGATTCGAGCTCGTAGTAATATTTAAGTACGTCTTTTGCAACTACCGCGGCATTGTCCGAGGAATATCCGTTCGCAATACGCACGGCAAACGAAATGTCGTCCTGCGTATTTTCCGTAAAGCCTATGAACAAAGCGTGGTCAGGTCTGGTCTCGTTCTCCTGAGCCGTACCTGTTTTACCGTGCAGTTCAATGTCGAGGTCGTCAAACAGCGGCCTTGACTCAACCACCTGCTTCATGCCCTCCTGTATGATATCCCAAATATATCCGTCTATACCGGAATCGTTCGAAACATGCGCGTCAAATTCTTTAAGCGTATTGCCCGAAGCGTCCGTGACCTTATCAAGCAGATTGAGGTCATAACTTACGCCGTCCGAGTATATCGTACCCGCATATCTTGCAAGCTGAGTGGTGGTATACTGGTGAGTACCCTGTCCAATGGACGACGGGATAGGCATGTCGTCTGAGACTCTCGGATTAGATTCGGTTATCTGGATATTCGTAGGCTCGTCCAAATTGAACTTTGACGCGTAGTCCTGTATCTTCGCCAGCGCGAGCTGCGAAGAATACTCGCCGTTTTCACCCGAACCAAGCTCGAAGCCTATAGTCGCGAAGAATACGTTGCACGAATTCCTTATTGCGTCGACTATGGTCTGGTCGCCGTGTCCGGTAAGCAGCCAGCAGTGCAGCTGGTCTCCGCTTTCCACAAGACCCTCGCCGAAAAGACCGTTACAGTTTATAACCGTCGAGGTGTCTACAACTCCCTCTGAAAGGCCTGCCGCAGCCATAACCGGCTTGAAAGTCGAACCGGGCGCGGTAAGCTGCTGTGTCGCCTTGTTATAGAACGGCGTCGAATCGTCTTCGTACAGCTTCCAGTAATAGTCCGTATCCATTGTGTTCGCAAGCCTGTTATTGTCATATCCCGGATATGAAACAAGCGCGCGCACGTCTCCTGTATCGGGATCCGTTACCACTATAGAACCTGAACACGGGTCGAGCGCAAGCTGCGCCGGAGTTATCTCCAGGTTTGATATCTTATTGATTATAAGCTCCCTGGCGCTCATCTGGCCGGAACTGAACTGCAGATAATTTTCGTCCTCTTTTGAAAGCACGTTCTGGTCGTACAGCAGCTGGCATATCTCGTCGGGAGAGATGATGTCGTTCAGCAGCATGTATTTATATATAAGCTTTGAAAAATCCGTATCGCTTGAAATATAATTTATAACATAATCGCGCAGAACGTTGAGCACGTCCGACGTATCGGCGTACAGGCTGTCTTCGTACAGCTGAGAAAGATCTATCCAGTTGTTCGAGACTGCGTAATGCAGAAAATCGTATACGCTTACGGAGCCGTCCTCCCATGCGGTATACATCTCGTCGTTTTCGTAATTCCCGTCCGGAGCTATTATCTCAAGAGAGCTTATGAGCAGATCGTCGATTATATATGAAAGATATTCCTGCATTTCCTCTGAAAGCTGCGAATATCTCGTTACCGACGCTCCCGAGATCTCATTTGCTATCTGTGACGAAACCTCGGCAAATCTTTGCGTATAACGGCTGTATACGCTCTTTTCAAGCACCGTAGCGTCTTCTTCCACAAAATGCCCGATATCTATGACGCTGTTGCTTATAAGCGCGTTATAAACGTCGTAGATAGGGATATAGATAACGCCGCTGTTCCTGCGCGCCTCGTCGAGATCGTCAAGCGTCTTTACGTTTACGATGTTCGACACGAGAATTCCGGCGATACGCTGCTCAAGTATGTTGTAGCATGCCTCCTGAAGCTCGGCGTCTATCGTAAGATAAACGTCGTCGCCCTGCTGCGGCTCCACAACGGAATCTTCATATATCTTAAGCACCTTTCCCATGGTATCGACAGCTACAGTCTCATATCCGTCCGTACCCTGGAGCGTAGTTTCCATATACTGCTCTATACCGGTCTTTCCTACGACCGAATTATTGTTATAATCCGAACGCTCAGCCGAAAGCTCCTCCAGCTCCTCGGCGGATATGCTTCCGGTATATCCGATTATGGACGACATACTTTCGGCGTAGTTGTATACCCTTATGGAATCCTCTTCTACAGCCACTCCCTGAAGGCTGTCCGCGTTTTCCATCACCGCCGCTACAGTCGCGTCACTCACATTCGAAGCGACCGTCACCTGCATGTATTTCTGATAGCTTGTAAGGCTTAGGCGGTACCTTATCCTTACTATCTTAAGCACCTCGTCCTTTGTAAGGCTCGACGGGAGGCCATGCGACGAAAGCTCTTCTTCCGTATACGGGTTTTCCTCATTGACAAGGGCAAACCTTTCGGCGCTGCACAGAACGGAAATTATCTCGTCCGGCGTCGCTGTAGCCTGTTCTTCCGTCATATCCTCGATATAGCTCTCTCCGAAAATATCAGCCCTGAACCTGTCGCGCTGCGTCCCGGCGTCTACGTCAAACACGTAATTTCCGTTTTCATCTATATCGATATGGAAATTGTCGTCGACCGTATCGCCGCAGCTTTCAATAAGTTTTATAAGCCTGTAAATTTCGCCGTTCAATGATAGGTTTTTTTCACGAGTGGAGGCGTACGTTCCGTTGTCCTCGAGCGTAATATTGTTTGAAAGGTCGTTATAAGCTATGAGATTTCCGTTTACGTCGTATATGTTTCCTCGCGTGCTGTTTATACGGCGCGTCCTCGTCGTCATAACGTCGAAGTTTTCAGCGTATTCGTCTCCTGAAACTATCTGGAGCTGGAACACCCTCGCGACAAGCACAAAACAGAAGCACGCGAAAATGACAAGCAGAATGCCTGTCCTGTTTGAAAATATATGCGCTAAGATCTTCTTTATTTTCGAAGCCATGGCGAATCACGTTC
>DVOP01000013.1 GCA_018713465.1 Candidatus Alectryocaccobium stercorigallinarum
AATCTGTTAGCGTGAACTCAACGTCTGCAAGCGGTGTAGTGCCGTCCGTGTCATATTTTATGACTTTTATCTGCCCTTCTACCGGTGAGTCATATGCTGTGTATTCATTGCCGCCCTGTAAGTTTATAGCACCGTCCACCTCTGTTATATGTGTCAGGTATACCATTCCCTTATCGGCACTGCTTGATGTAGCAACAGTATTTCCCTTACTATCTTTAAGATAACCGGCTAAAGTATATCCCGGCGCTGCTTTTGTCTCTTCTATAACAAGCGTTCCATACGGAAGAACAACATTTTCATTAAAATAATAAAAATCATCGCCCGATACTTTATGATCATCACTCAAGAACAGCTTGTAGCTGTTATCCAAAGAGTCATATTTGGCTTCAAGCACCCATGTCCTCTTAGTTATCCCTTCATTCTTTACGGCATTCTCCGCCTCAGCAACCGAATCATACTGCCCGCCGTAGAAAGTAAAGGTGAACTGCGTTCCGGCAAGCGACGGAGCTGTATCCATCTTCTGTCCTGCTCCAATTTTATTTATCTGTATATCCGCCGGATCGTTGCCCGGGACTTCCTTTGACTCTATTACAGCCGGGTTATCCTCAGTATTTGCCGACATTACGGTTATTTCATGTACCGTCCTGTCAAGCTGATAACCTTTAGAAGCCGTTATCTCCCTAACGTAATAAGTTCCATGACCTATCTGCTCCACCGGAGTGCTGCCGTCTTCCTCAGTCGTAAGCTCCGTTACAAGATCTTTGCACGCCTTATCCGTATATACCCCGTAGACAGCGCCTTTAAGTGAATAATACTCGTTATTGTCCGTTATCTCAGGTGCGGCACTTATTTTTTGTATATACACATATCCGTCCTGCGGCGGTATGTTTACAAATACGGAAGCATTATATTCGCATGTTTCAGGGAAAACTGACCCGGTATATTGCATGTTATTCTTTGAAGCCCCGGTCCATATGTCAACTATGATATTCGACAGGTTCTCGAAATCTCCTATCCTTGCGTCATAGTCTATGTATTGGCCCGGCGAAACCTTGCCCTCAAGGTATTTTACGTCTGACTGGAAAGACGGGTCAGCTGCGTTCTGTGAATCATACGTCCATATGCCCGCATATATATACATCTTTGAAGACGTGTTATTTTGCAGCCTGAACTTATATGTCTGCCCACTCCTCCTGTAATTATAGATATACGCGTTCACGCGATTATCCTCTGTAGTCTCTTTCCAGTCCTCCACACCGTTGCCGCCGTAATAATTGCCGCTCGTGCTCTCACCGTAGATACCGGCGATAAAGTCTTCCGCCCTTCTCGGTTCCTTGTATGTATGGGCAAATATATTTCCGTTAGTGGCATAGTTGTCGCCGGAATAAACCATGTAGTTATCACCGTCAACATATGACCTGTACCATACCTTGCCACCTCCGGACATCTGTTTGTCCTCATACCATGTCTGTCCGACTATATCTTTGCCCTGTGAATCTCTTGTCCACCAGCATGTTTTAACCGATGAAGCCCATGTTATATCCCATTTATCCGAGATGAAATATCCCGTATGGTCGTAAACAAGACGTATCTTGTTCCCGTTATTATCGCCCTCGAACATCACGGTAAGCGCGTCCGTATCCCTGTATGCAGGGCAGTCGCCGCCCATGGCCGGCACGAAATACAGCCTGCCGCCTAAAGTGTCGAAGTCGTTTTTATCGTCTGCGTTCAGGTAGTCGCCAGTATCTTCGGACTTGCTGTAGCCGTCCGGCGTTTCAGTCTCCTTTACGAGGAAAAGCCCGTTGGCCGTCCTCGGCAATCCCGATGAATCCTCAAGGTTGTCAAATACTATCTGTCCTTTGTTTTCTTCATCAGTTACGTCAGAAGCGACCTCTACCGTATATCCGCCCGTCGTGGAACTGTAACCGTATACCGTAAACTCAGCGCCGTATACCGGATCGCCCTCGTCGTCCTGCTTGTTCACCGTTATCTTAAGCGGTTGCTGTTCTATCGGTCGGTATGCAACGACATATATGCCTGCCATTGCCTGTGTTCCTGTGGCGTTTATCCTGCCGTTCGACAGTAAACCAATGACGGCATAGTTTGAGCCTGTCTCTATGACCGTTGCCGTTATCGTGTTTACGTCCTTTCCGGCATACGCTTCAAGGATATGCGTGCAGTCCATGGCTATCCTTAAGTCACCGCCATCAGCCGCCCTTAGCTGTGATAAGCGCACCGCCCAGTCATACATAGCCGAGCAGTTATTTATCATGGTTATATTCCCTATCTCGGAAGTCCTGAAATGAAAATCAGCATAAGCAGGATATTTGCCCCATGTGATACCATTATATCTTGCCTCGTCTGCCGGTGAGACTATGTTCCAAAGTCTGTACGCTTCAGGAATATCGCCTGTCTCCAGCGCCTCATAAAAGCTCTCTTTATTTCCGGACGAATTATTAAGGCTGTACAGATATGCGTACGTTGAATCATCGACGCCGTTATGCGGGTCTACCGTAAATGATACCTGATCGCCCTGCTTTAACGAGCCAACTATCTCGGGTATCGAAGATGTAGGTACAGGCGCTTCGTTCCCAATAAGCTGCGCCGCAGTGACTTCAAGGTCATCGTCGGTGAATATCTTGTCATATATAGCGTCTTCCTCAAGCAGATCTTCGATTATGCTGCCGTCAGATTCTATTAAAGCCTGAGCCTGAATGTCGTTATAGATTATTACCGCCTTGTCCGGGTCGTCTTCAAGCTCATGCGTTGTCAGAAGGTCAGCCTTTTTGACATAGACAAGGCCGCTTTCACTATCGTAATAAGCGTTCTTAAAAGCCTCGCCCTCAACGCCGCGCCTTGCGAAGTCCACGTCGATAAAATCTTCATCATCGATGTTCAGCCTTCCTACAAGGTAATAGCTGTAAGCGTTTACGTCATAAAGAGGTATCTCAGCTTTTGTGGTCGTCAAAAAGCCTGTATCTTCCGTCTCGCCCCTTATGCCGTCAAAATATCCGGCTATGGAATCTTCCACATACCCTTCCTCTACATAAGTCCTTTTAAGGAGCAATGACGATATCTCGCCGTAGCCTTTAGTATCTTCGTCATACTCTATATACTTTTGGTCGAGGTTTTCAAGGATATAGTCTGTTGCCGCGCCGTGCGTAGGCTCAATGACGCTTTCATCTTCAACATAGCTGTCAAATATGAACCCATCTGCCGGTACTTTATCAAAGCCGTGCTTTGTGACATAGCCCGTGAACAGCGCCGCGGCTTCCGAAGTGCTGTCCGATACCACATAATAGTCTACCCTATCGCCGTAGTTAGATGTATCATTAAGGGTTCCGTCTTCATTTACAGCGCCTATGATATAGGCCTCTTCGACAGCGCCCGGCACGAAGTTATCGGCGTATGTGCTGCTGTTTCCGGCAGCGCCTATGACCGTTATGCCCTCGCTTACGGCTTTTTTGATTTCCGAAACTATGACAGAGCCGGAAAGGTTATTCTTTGCGTAAAGCGAAAGGTTTATATAGTCAACACTTTGGCTTATGGCATACTCAATGCCGGCTACTATTGAGGAGACAGTTCCCTTGCCATTATCGTCGAGGACACGCACCGAAAGTATCTTTGCGTCCTCATTCTGCGAAACGATATATCCGGCCATGTCCTCGCCGTGTTTTGACACGCCGCTTACCATCTCGTCGCCTATCATTGATACCTGCCCTATGACGTTATCCGAAAGTGCGGCGCCCGTATCGAGCAGGGCAATAAGAGGCTCTTTGCCTTCAGATACTACCTCAGCGTTTTGTGCTATCTCGGAAAGCGTATCTAAAGGATTTTCCTCTTTTGTTACCGTTATGTCCGTCTTAGCGTCTGTCGCCGTTTCGTCTGCCGCCGTGACCGTCATATCCGGCTCGGCCGCGTCTGCTTTATCCACATAGTAAGCGAAAGCGTTCTTGCACTGTATAACCGTCTCATACTGTATTATGTAGATATCGCCATACTGCGCTATGACGTTTTCGGTTCCATCTATTATGCTTTCATCTTCCGTAAGGACTATAAGGCGCTTGGAAGCAAAATCCATATCCTGCAGCTCCGCGATATTTATATCATTATTACCTACTTCTTCAGACATTGCTTTCGTCCAAACTTCCTGTTCTTCTTCACCTTGATCTTGCGTCTGTGCCTCGTTTTGAACTTCCGACTGTACTTCCTTGTCCGCAAAAACCTCAAATCCCGCCGGAAAGCTAATCAGCGCGCATAGTCCAAACAAAACCAGCCTTTTTATATTTCTATTTCTCATAATTATCTTCTTTTCCCTTTTATATATCTGATTACCAAAAGGATAGAAAGCCCTACGGCAAAACCTGAAAAGCTTATGAAAAGAGCCTGCTTATATTCGCGCAGCCATGACGAGCATTCCGTTTTTACCGGAGCTGCCTCAGCCTCTTTTGCTGCCTCTTCATAATCAGTCCTTTCGCCCCTTACCAAGAGCCTGTGCGAATTTATACCGTAAGGCGTACATGTCACAAGGGTACAAAGATCCTTGCCTTTTTCTATATAAAGGTCGTCAAGGTCGGTCGGCTCTACTACTTTTATCTGGTCCACCTCATACGCAAGCTGTTCGCCCATGACGTGAAGTAAAAAGATATCGCCTTCTTCAAGCTCGGTAAGGTCTGTGAACATTCTCGCACTTGAAAGCCCCGTATGTCCGGTAAGGACGCAATGGGAACTCTCACCGCCTACCGGAAGCGACGTTCCCTCAAGATGTCCTACTCCCTGTTCGAGCACGTCCGCACCTGTTCCGTGATATATAGGGAGCGAGACATCTATCACCGGTATCTCTATGTATCCCATTATCCCTGTGTCCGTCATGTTGAGCAGGGAGCTGTATTCCCCGTCTTCCCCTTCTATGATCTCTTCGTTGAACGGATCGGAAAGCTGCACCCTTACGCTTGCAAGCTGGCTGTTATAATACCTTGCCGCTTCTGCCTGCCTTTCCATTTCCACGGCGTTTTCCTTATTCTCCCCGGAGGCGGCCTCGTTTAACGAAGCCACCACCGAGCCTGCCGTATGTTCAAATATCCAGTTTGAAATGAAAGGGTATGACATCAGGATAAAAGCGGCCGCTATGAGCAGTATCACAAGGATTTTTTTTAGGTCTGGCCTGCTTTTCTTATCCTTTGCCACTTTTCTGCCTTCCTTTACTGTTCATCAGTTCCTTTCTTCTTTTTAGTTGCTACCATTATGCCTGCAAATGCCGCGGCACAGCCTGCAACTGTGAAGACGATGGTTCCGTAACCGCCTGTGGGTGGGAAAATGAACGTAGGCGTATTCATTACTTCAAGGCCTACGGAAGCGTTGTCTGACTCCCCGTAAGCGTTCATGGCTGTTGCCGTTTCGTCTACTGTCGCTGTCGCGTATACAAAGTCTGTGCCTGACTGGCCTACATACATAGCCGTCTTGCCTATTGTACGTCCGTTCGCGTCCTCATCGGCAGCATGTCCGCAGATAAGGTATCCGTCTGCGTCATAACAAGCGCTTGCATGTACATGTGCGCCATCAGCAGCGTCATTTCCTACGTATCCCGCAACAGCCGGAACGACCTGTCTTGTTGTAGTATTTATATTGATAGTCACAGGTCCTGCAAGCAGCTTATAACCGTCGTCTGTCGCTATCTCTATAAGCTCGTATGTGTCAGCTTCAAGGCCGTGTATGAATATCTTGCCATCGTCATTAGGTACGAATACCGTTGCGTTTTCCCTGTCAGCGGTCTTTCCTATCTCAGTGTCGGCTATATCGCCCGAACCGCCTACATAGTAGATGTTCTCGCCTTCAGTATCGTCAATAGTATCAGCGACCACGTAATACCCGTCTGTTACGTTGTAAAGAATGAACTGCACGTTTGAATAATCGCCCTCGTCGTCCGAGAAATATTTTGTAAGGTCTATGCCGTATGAGTATACATAGCACCTGTCTTCAAGTGTGTTCGTATAATCCTGGCTCGTCCTCTCCCATGTAAGGTTTACGTCGTTCGGGTTGCCGTTATCGCCAAGCACTACCTGGGCGTCCGAATTCACCGTTACCGTATAATAAAGGACTATATAATACTCGCTGAAACCGTCCTTATTGAGGACCACGTTCCCGTTCCCGTCTGTAAAGGCGTAGTCGCCGTAATCTTTCACGTCAGCGCTCTGTGCGATCCCTTCGTTTATCATCTTAAGGCCGTCGTTAGTAAATCTTACGGTAAGTATCGTTTCGCCCTTTTTAAGGTCCGAACCCGGCCCGGTAACGCTCATGTTCGCGTAGTTCTGGCTGTAGAGCCATGTGGTGACCGGTGCTTTATCCGTGTATGCGCCCGACTGGTTGCTCAACATCGTCGAAGCTGAGTCAAGGTCCATTGCTACTACTGCGTTCTTGATGTTGTTCACATTCGCGTCGTATTCATTGTTGTAAATGGCTATGCGTGCGTCCTTGTTATATGTGAGGCCTTCGCTCAACGTATCCTCAAACGTGTATTGTGTGAGGTATGTCGAAGCGCTCGTTATAGTCGGCAGCTTTGATACCACGATATAATCGAGCATGTCGCCTTCAGAAGCTGTCGTCGTGTCTCCGAACGCATACTCGTCAGTCTTCTCATTCTGGCTCCTTTCAGTCACGAACTCCGAAGCCGTGCTCGCGCCTGTCGGCACGTCGTAAGTAGATACGACATAGTCGGTGCTGTAGCTTACAAGCCCTGATGACGGATTGAGCGTTCCGTATGCGTTGCGCACCATCTTGTCAAGCGTCGGATTTCCCGTCTGGTTTTTCGGATAGCATACTGCGTCATATATCCAGCGCTCACCTGTCGTGGCCGTGTCCTTATCCTGCGCCGTCTGGTCTGAATCACTGATGTTTGTGAACGGCAGAGATATGAGCCACGGCGCAGTAGTTACCGTTACCTCCTCCGGCACTTCCGTTTCGACTATGAGGTATAGCCCGAGTTCAAGGTTGCTGGCCGAGGTATAACCGCTCGCATTCGTATCGGCAAACCTGCCCGTCAAATGGCTTTTTGCATACGCTTCAAGCTTGTTCTTAGCCGCAGTATCGCCGCCTGATATGAGCGCAGCTAAAGCGTCATTGAGCTGTTTGCTGTCATAATGGAGCTTTCCGGAATTGCATGTGAACGCCACGCCCTTTGCCGTCATGTCATATGCGTCTGAGGCCTTAAGACCTAATATGTCCGCAAAGTCCTTATCCACTTCATAAACAACATTTATCTCGGACTTTCCGGAGTTAGTATAGCTGTAAGTCTCAACGTCGCCTAAACGCACATATGAGAATTCAACGCCCTTTATCGCGTAATCTGCCAAAGCGTCCTGCGCTGTCTTGTTCTCCTCGCCTGTGGACTCTACCGTGTATTTCTTTCCGTCCGTGCCCGTTACCGTTACCGAGCCGTCGCCGTTGTCAGACCATACGCCGTCGTTCTTCGCACTCGTCTGGTCGTATTTATAGATCTCTATAGACCCTTTTTCCGACTCGTCGATGATATCAAAAGCGTCAAGCGCGTCATTCACGCCGGTATTGTTGGATATCCTGTTTGCCGATGTTTCAGCAGCAACAGGAAGCGCAAAAGCCGAAAACGACATAGCGCCTGATAATGCCAAGACCGCAAATTTCTGTAATGCTCTTTTAGATTTCATACATTCTCTCCTTCTGTAGTTATTTTATTTTTCTTTCTGTTGCGTATGAGGATAAGTATCGCCATAAAAACAAGTACGGCCGGAAGAAGCTTCCTGAGCAATGATTCGGCGAACATAAGCGCCTCGTCATCGTTCGTATCCGATATCTGAAATGCCGCCTCACCGTTTGATCCGGATACCGTTACCTTTTGAGAAATATTTTCAGTTGATATATCAGAAATCATATCTGCGTCTCCCTTGTGAAATTCCCCGTCATTATCGGTTTTGACACGCCTGCACTGTACTACTATCCTGTCAGGTCCGCCGCCTATCATATACGGGTGGCATGAAACGAGCGTCAGCATATCTTCGCCCTCGTGTATCAAAAGAGGTTCTTCCTCATACGGCGCTACAACCTCCATCGATATGGCTTCATATGTAAGCGTCTCACATGGGTTGGTTATAAGTACATGGTCGCCTGCGGCTATCTGGTTTATGTCCCTGAAATAAGCGCTTCCCATATAGCCCCTGTGCGCCGCTATAACGCAGTTGGTACTCTCCCCACCTACCGGCATTGACGTGTTCTCCATGACCGCAGCGCCGCGTGCTAAATGTTCCGTTGAAGCCCCTATGAATAAAGGCAGGCTGCACCCTATAGACGGTATCTCTATGTAACCGACTGCAGAATCAGAGTCAAAAGAATCAAGGTGAATAATTTCTTCATAAAAATCTTCGTGCGGCTTCTGCCCTTCTGCATAACTTTGCGGCCTGCTAAACTCCCTTCTGATATCTTCCACTTCACTTCGTGTCCGCCACTCCCTGAATTCAGGGTACAAAAATATAAGAGCGCCCATAACACACAGCACAGCGCCAAAAAAACATGCCTTATTTTTCAATACGGCGTCTCCTTGAATATTGAATTTAAAAATTGGGATAAAACGATATATCCGGAACGGATATGTGAAATTTTATTAAGAGTTGTATTTATATTACAAAAAGAGAATAACACGCTTTTTCTAAAAACGCAAGCAGAAAAATCAAAAAAATAAATCTAAATCTCAAAATCAAAAAACGGAGACTACAAAGCCTCCGTCTGCTCTTCTATCCATTTCGCGATTTCCTCAACGCCCTCGCCGGTCTTCGCGCTTACGCAAAATATCCGCGCTCCCGGGTTAAGCGCAAGTATCCTGTCTTTTGCCGCGTCAAAATCATAATCGAAATACCCAAGCGTATCCGTTTTATTTATGATAACGGCGTCGCTTACCTGAAACATCAGCGGATATTTCAGCGGCTTGTCGTCGCCCTCCGGAACACTGGTCAACATAATTTTTTTATGTGAACCAACATCGAATTCCGCCGGACAAACGAGGTTTCCGATGTTCTCAAGTATAAGGATATCCAGCCCGTCGATATCGGCCTGCTCAAGCGCTCTTGCCGCCATATCCGCGTCTATATGGCAAAGTCCGCCGTTATTTATCTGTATCGACAAAACGCCGGTCGCGTCGGCAACCTTTACGGCGTCAAGCGAGGATTCGATATCCACGTCTAAAACGCCTATCCGGTATTTTTCCTTTAAAATATTTATAAGCTTAATGAGCAGCGTTGTTTTGCCGCTTCCGGGCGCGGACATAACGTTTATAAAAAATGTTCCGTTTTTTCGTAACCTTTCGCGCGTCCTGTCGGCGATATCGTCGTTCGCCGCAAATACGCTTTCGCCTATCTTTATGACCTTTACTTCACCCATCTATCCACGGTACTCCCTGATTTTATCTAAAATATATGCTGCAAGCTCTTCAACGCCTTCTCCCGTTTTCGCCGAGATATAAAATATCTTTATATCAGGATTAAGCGCGCGTACGTCGCTTTCGACCCTGCTTTTGTCGAAATCAAACGCTGCGAGCGCGTCAACTTTATTTATGACAAGCACGTCGCTTACCTCATACATAAGCGGATATTTCGCCGGCTTGTCGTCGCCCTCCGGAACGCTGAGTATCGTAAGCTTTAAATTCGCGCCCGTATCGAATTCCGCCGGGCAGACGAGGTTCCCGATATTCTCAAGCACTATCAGGTCAAGCTCATATCCGTCAAGCTGCCTTATGCCCTGCCTCGCCATATCTGCGTCAAGATGGCACATGCCGCCCGTATGCGCCTGCACCGATATAATACCGGCGTTATTTAAAGCGACCGCGTCTACGTCCGAATCGATATCGGCCTCAATAACTCCCCATTTAATACGGCCTTTAAAATATTTATCAAGGGCCGTCAAGGTAGACGTTTTGCCGCTTCCGGGCGCGGACATAACATTTATAAAATATGTATTCTTCTCCTTGAGCTCCAAGCGCAGCTTATCCGCGTCAGCGTCGTTATCCTTTAATATCGACTCCTTAAGCTCGATTATCGTTATCTTTTCCATAATTTTCCATAAGCTTCTCCGGTTCAAGGCTGCCGGCAAAATAAAACCATCGGCGAAATATAAGCCGCCGCAAAACATGTTCTACAGCTGTAAAGTATAACACAGTTTAACACGTTATGAGCAACTTTTTCTTAAAACTGTCACACCGCTTTCGCGGCAACGCCGAGCAGAACCTGCGCCGCGCCCACGGTATCTTCAACGAGCATTTCGTCAAACAGGTCATATGCGGCAGCGGCGTATTCAGTCTTAGGGTCATTCTGTCCGATATTCTGCATTTGGACTCCCTGCCTTATAAATTCGAGATCCTCGAGGTGCTTCGCCCATTTCGCGTCTATTATTTTAAGCAGCGCCTTGCATTCTATATCGGTGTGCAGCCTTGAAAACCTTTCGGATTTCTTAAAAGCAGTATAGGTCTGGCGCATTTCCTTATAAAACCTGTTCCTTAAATCTTTAAATTTTCCTCCCGCCGAAGCCTTTGCCGAATAGACGGCGGTATTCATAAATATCCTGTCCACAGTCGCGCTCAGTGAATTTGAGTTCAATATCCTGTCTCTTTCGTTATATATAAGCTCCCTTTGCGAATCCAATATCTTGTCATAGTCAAACACAGACTTCCGAGCCATATAATCCGTACCCTCTGCGTTTTTCTGTGCGCTTTTGATAAAAGAATGTACTGCTCCGGACTCTATACGCCCCGTCGCGATTGAGCCGCTCTCCCAAAGCCTTGCCGCAGCCCTTTTATCTCCGAATTTTTTTATCATTTCATCTTCAAGTGAGAGATAAAATACAGACGCTCCGATGTCGCCCTGTCTTCCGGCCCGGCCCTTAAGCTGATCGTCCACCCGCCTTGAAAAGCTGCGTTCCGAACCTATAACAAACAGGCCGCCCGCTTTTTTCGCGCTTTCGTCTAACTTTATGTCGGTTCCCCGTCCCGCCATGTTTGTAGCTATCGTGACAGCCCCAAAGCGTCCGGCTTTAGCAATTATCCGCGCCTCCTCTTTATTTTGCCTTGCGTTAAGCACACTGTGCTCTATGCCTTTCTCACCGAGCATTTTCCCAAGCTCCTCGGATTCCGCAACCGACGCGGTCCCTACGAGCACGGGGCGTCCGGTCTTATGGCTTTCTTCGACTGCCGAAACTATCGCCGCATACTTATTCCTCTTGGTATCGAACATAATATCCGGTATATCATTTCTCACTACCGGACGGTTTGTCGGTATCTTTATAACGTCAAGCCCATATGTGTCCTTGAACTCGGCCTTTTCCGAATACGCCGTTCCCGTCATTCCGGACACCTTGTCGTATTTACCAAAAAACATCTGATACGTTATCTGCGCAAGCGTTTTACCTGCGGCCTGTATCTCGACATTCTCCTTCGCCTCAATCGCCTGATGCAGTCCGTCCGAATACCTCCTGCCCTCCATAACCCTGCCGGTGAATTCGTCGACTATCTTCACGCTCCCGCCGCTTACGATATAATCGCCGTCTCTCTCCATTATATGATTCGCCCGGAGCGCAAGTTCAATATGATGGCGTATGCCGTCGGCCGCGCCGTCAGCTAAATTTTTTATGCCGAAAAATTTCTCCGCTTTTGCCGTGCCGCTATCTGTAAGATAAACTCCCTTAGTTTCCTCGTCGATCACGAAATCGCCTGTCCTGTTTGCAAAATCATCGGCGCTCGAATATGAATTTTTATCGAATATCGCCTCGCCTTTCATAAGCGTTTTGGCAAATCTGTCAGCCTTTATAAAAAGCTCCTTTTCATCGTTTTTAAGCCCTGAAATAATAAGCGGCGTGCGCGCTTCGTCTATAAGGATAGAATCCGCCTCGTCGATTATGCAGTAATTAAGCCCTTTAAGCACCTTGTCTTCCCTTGACCTTACCATATTGTCGCGCAGATAGTCGAAACCGAGTTCCAAATTTGTAACATAGGTTATATCGCAGTCATACTCCCTCTTTCTTGCAGCCCTGTCCGTTTCATGCGTTACACAGCCCACCGAAAGTCCTAAAAATTCATGAAGACTTCCTATCTCGTCCGCGTCTCTTTTCGCCAGATAGTCGTTGCACGTTACTACATGCACTCCCTTTCCAGTCAGAGCGTTAAGATATGACGAGAACGCCGCCGAAAGCGTCTTGCCCTCTCCAGTCTTCATTTCGGCTATATTGTTTCCGTTTAAGACGATACCCGCCATTATCTGGACGTCGTACGGCTGCATTTTAAGCACGCGGCGCGCGGCCTCGCATACGACGGCGTACGCCTGTGGCATGATCGCCTTCAGGCTGTTTTTCTCTCCCGTCTTAAGCCTTAATTCTGCTGTCTTTTCCGCAAGCTCCTCGTCCGAGAGCGTTTTATATTCCTCCTGTATCTCCTTTATTTTATTTATAAGTTTTTTATATCCTTTTATCATAAGCCGCACATGCCGCACCGCCTATCAAGCGGCCTTTGGCTTCTCCTTTCCGATACTGTTTTTCGCTACATAAACATCTTCAATATAAGGCCGGCCGCCGAGCCGCATAACACATCATAAAAAGAAAAGATGATCCCGGTTATAATGCAGACGGCAAGCAGCCAAAACGCCGCCTTTAATGTCCTTCCAAAGGACGGAAAATACATTTTATCCTTCATCATAAAAGTCCTCCCTTATCCAGCCTGCTTTTCTGCGCTCCCGCAAGCGCCCCCGCAAACAGCTTTTTATACGTTTCTATTATTATCCCGCAGATTATGATTGATGTAGTGCCTATAAATGACAGTCCGCTTATACCGAAAACATTGCTTAAAACTGTCGGCAGCGTCGCTATCGCGCATATGATAAGCGCTCCCTTAAATAACATTTTTTTCGTCTCGCGCTTTAAATACATATACGTATCCATTCCCGGACGGATATTTTCGATAACGCAGCCCGCCCTTTCAAGCCTTTTTGCTGTCTCTGCCAGATTTGAGGATATCCTGTTATAAACAAACGTAAAAGCTATTATCAATATAAGATATGCCGCAAGTCCCGCCGAATATACTGGAGTGTTGATATCGAGCCACGCCGACGAGTCAAAAAATTTCATATATTCCGAATCCGGGCCGCATACCGCTGATATAACGGTTGAGATAAGCATATAGATCATTCCTGCGCATATGACCGGCATTACCGAGCCGGGACAAAGCTTCAACGGGATATAGTCGAACCGCCTCGCCCTTTCATCACTTGAAAGCTTCCTGCTGTATCTGACCGGTATCCTCTTTTCGGCGGTATAAAGCAGATATGATATCATAAAAAGCACGACCGCTGTTACTGCTATGACAGCGATATTCACAATGCTTTCCGCGTCTGTTTTATTTTCCGCAAATTCACTAAAGACCCTGATAAGTTCCGACGGCAGCGAACAGACGATATTTAAAAGCAATATAAGTGAAATGCCGTTTCCGATAAACCTGTCGCTTATCAGCTTCCCAAGCCTGGCAAGAAGCGCCGAACACCCCGTCCAGATAGCTGCCGTCATCAAGATTTGAAGCATACTGTCATTTATAAGCATTCCCTGTTTACTGAGGAAATATGCGAGTATGAAC
>DVOP01000147.1 GCA_018713465.1 Candidatus Alectryocaccobium stercorigallinarum
AAAGTTATAAATTTTATTTGAAAGGGATTGACAAACAAGGAGGGTAGTCATATATTATATATGGTTAGTGAAAGCTAACTTATTATTTACGAAACGGGTTAGTAGACACTAACTTTATTTTAAGACCGAAGGTTAGATCTGACTAACTTGTATCTTTGGATATCAGGCAGTTCGATCTGATTTATAAATCCGGCCGGAGGCGGCGCGAAAGTGTTCTTCCGGTTTTCTTTAAGAGAAAGGGTTAGCGAAAGCTAATAAACAGGCAGTAAAGATGATCCCGTTGGTATTTGCTAAAGAGGAAGAGGAAAACATCATATTAAAGGTTTCCGGAAATCCGGAAATAAAGAAGCACCTTGAAAATTTAGGGTTCGTACCCGGCGGAAAGGTGAAGGTCGTTTCTTCGATGAACGGCAATCTCATTGTGAACGTCAAAGAGGCAAGGGTAGCCATAAGCAAAGAGATGGCACAGAAGATCTACATATGATCTTTTATATAAAGTGCAGTATTAAGATGGAGGAAAAAAGATGGCAACATTAAGAGACGCAAAGATAGGCAGCACCGTTACCGTAAAAAAGATCAACGGTGAAGGGGCCTTGAAGCGCAGGATCATGGATATGGGTATAACCAAGGGAGTTGAGATCTATATCCGAAAGGTTGCGCCGCTGGGCGATCCGGTAGAGGTAACTTTAAGAGGGTATGAGCTTTCGATACGAAAGTCGGACGCTGAAAACATCATCGTGGAAGGCGTTTGAGCTTTATAAAGCGAGGCACAAGGTAAATACGAATCACAATGAAAAAATTAAAATAGGGAGATAAATATGGGCATTAAAATCGCTCTCGCGGGAAATCCCAACAGCGGAAAGACGACGCTGTTCAACGCTCTTACAGGCGCGAATCAGTTTGTCGGAAACTGGCCGGGAGTAACCGTTGAGAAAAAAGAGGGAAAATTAAAAAAACACAGCGACGTAACGATAACAGACTTGCCGGGAATATATTCGCTTTCGCCGTATACGCTTGAAGAAGTAGTCGCGCGTAATTATCTTTTAGGAGAAAAGCCGGACGCTATACTCAATATCGTTGACGGAACGAACCTTGAGAGAAACCTTTATCTTACGACACAGCTTACGGAGCTTGGTATTCCGGTAGTCGTAGCAATCAATATGATGGACGTCGTAAATAAAAACGGCGACGAGATAAATATAAACGCTCTTGCGGCGGAATTAGGCTGCAAGGTCGTTACAATATCGGCGCTTAAAGGAACCGGAGTAAAAGAGGCCGCGGAAGAGGCGGTACAGGCCGCGAAGAGCGGAAAAACGGTTCCCATGCATAAATTCTCCGCAGAGGTCGAGCATGTACTCGCGCATATCGAGGAGCGCGCGCTGCATGATATGCCGGAGGAGCTTCAGAGGTGGTACGGCATAAAGCTTTTCGAGCGCGACGACAAGGTGCTTGAAGAGATGAACCTGCCTAAAGATGTGCGTTCGCATATTGAAAACGACATCATAGCTCTTGAAAATGAAATGGACGACGATTCGGAATCCATTATCACGAACGAGAGATATGTATATATTTCAAAGATAATCGACAAGGTCTATAAAAAACACAGCGCAGGCAAGCTTACGGTTTCCGATAAGATAGACAAAGTTGTAACTAACCGTATCCTTGGCCTTCCTATCTTCGCCGGGATCATGTTTCTCGTTTATTATATCTCGGTCGGCACGGTTGGCACCTGGGCTACAGACTGGGCGAACGACGGACTTTTCGGAGACGGCTGGTTTTTCTTCGGAGTAGGAAGAGGCGCGTACGATGAAGCTGCCGGTGAATACGGCGATTCGCTCAATGTTATCAACGCTTACGCCGATCTTGAATACGACGGTCAGGATATAACGGCGTATATAGACCCGGAAAGCGAAGATTTCGATCCGGCAGTCGCGGTTGCGGAGGTTGAGGCATATGCTTCTTCTATAATCGAAGCGGATCCTTCACTTACGGCGGACTTCACACTTGAAGACGAAGAGACTCTTGCGACTGAAGATGTTACATATACTACCGAAGAGCTTGCGGCGGCAGTCGATGTTTACGCTCAGTACGGAGCTGAAGATCCCGATCCGGCTTCTTACGGACCGTGGGTTCCCGGAATCCCTGTACTTGTTGAAAACGGACTTTCGGCGGCAAACGCGAACGAGGTCGTAAGCGGAGTTATCCTCGACGGTATCGTAGCCGGCGTCGGAGCGGTACTTGGCTTCGTTCCGCAGATACTTGTACTGTTCATACTCCTTGCGTTCCTTGAGTCGTGCGGATATATGGCGCGTATAGCGTTCGTTATGGACAGGATATTCAGGAAATTCGGACTTTCAGGAAAATCGTTTATACCGATCCTTATCGGAACGGGCTGCGGCATTCCCGGAATAATGGCTTCAAGGACTATTGAAAACGAGCGCGACAGACGAATGACGGTCATGACGACTACGTTCATTCCGTGCGGCGCAAAGATACCGTTTATCGCGATGATCGCGGGCGCTATTTTCGGAGGCGCAGCGTGGGTGGCTACAGCGGCTTACTTCATCGGTATTGCGGCAATCGTTATTTCTGGTATAATGCTTAAAAAGACGAAGATGTTCTCCGGCGATCCGTCACCGTTCGTTATGGAGCTGCCGGCGTATCACTGGCCTACAGTCGGAACTGTGCTTCGCAGCATGTGGGAGCGCGGCTGGTCGTTCATTAAAAAGGCCGGAACCATCATCCTGCTTTCAACCATAGTTCTGTGGTTCATGACATATTTCGGAGTTGTGGACGGAACATTCAGAATGCTTAGCGACGCGGAGATAGGCAACAGTATTTTGGCCGGACTTGGAAACGGACTTGCATTCCTGTTCATTCCTCTTGGATGGGGCTTCTGGCAGGCGGCAGTTGCGGCAATCACAGGTCTTATAGCAAAGGAAAACATCGTTGCTACGCTCGGAATCGTATTTGCCGGACTTTCGGGTACGGTTTACGGAAATATCGCCGGCGCGTTCACGCCTATAGCGGGCATGTCGTTCCTCATCTTCAACCTGCTTTGCGCTCCGTGCTTTGCGGCTATGGGAGCGATCAAGCGTGAGATGAACAATACGAAGTGGTTCTGGTTCGCGATCGGATACCAGTGCGGATTTGCTTACATAGTATCGCTTATCGTATACCAGTTCGGAACGATGTTTACGGGAACGGGCAACATCTTAGGATTTATCGTTGCGCTCATCGCGCTCATCTATATAATATATATGCTGTTCCGTCCGTATAAAGAGGCTACTACCTTGAAATACGGTTCGGCAAAAGGCGGCAGATAAGGAAGTAATTTTATGGAATGGTTTATGGAAAATCTCGGAACTATCGTAATAGCGGCGGTCCTTATATTGATAGTCGCGCTTATCATACGGAAGATGATACGCGATAAAAAAGCGGGAAAGCATTTTTGCGGGTGCGACTGCGGGTCGTGCGGCGGCAGCTGCGGATCGTGCGGCGGTTGCCATACGGAAAAGGGAGATGTCCGTAAACAATAAGATATAAATAAAGCTGACATGAAAAGCGCGTGCCGTCAAATGGTACGCGCTTTATTATATGAAAGATTTACGCATGTTCATCAGGTTCGTCGTCGTGTCTGAAAGATTTCCGGTATTGCCCGGGAGACATGCCGACATATTTTTTAAACATGGAATTAAAATGGCATACGCTGCTGTATCCGAGAGAGTCCGCGATTTCAGCTACAGGCATAGATTTGTGCATAAGCAGGTCCTGCGCCTCGCCTATCCTGCGCTTTATAACGTATTTCATCGGCGGTATGCCGTATTCTTCTTTAAATACATGCGAAAGATAATATTCATTTACATTTAAACGCTCGGCTATTTCGTGCAGGGTCAGCGGTTCGAAATAGTGGGCGTTCAGATAGTGACGCGCACGGCGCGCGAGTGCGGACGGAGTTTCCTTTATAAGAGCGGTTTCGTGTCTTGCGCGGCTTTCCAAAAGAGCGGTCGTCAATGAATACATAGAGCCTGCGAGATAATCGCAGGTTTCTTTTAAGTGTTCAGGGTCGAGTGAAAGAAGATGTAAAAGGTGCATGAGCTGCTCGACAAGAGTACTTAAATTTCCGCATGAAATGACCGGGTTTTCATCTTCGCCGGTAAGAGTGTTTGGCGGAAGCTTGTTTAGCTTTATATTAGAAAGCGCAATACTGTATGAATATATCTGTTTTACAAGCTCGGGTTCTTCTCCGTGTATGACGCCGGCGTTGCATATTACTATATCGCCCGCTTTTATCGGATACGAGCGGTTGTTGACCATATATTGTCCTTCTCCGCTGCACACATAAAATAATTCCAGAAAATCATTGTGTACATGTGGAAGATGAGACTGCTTTTTGTTGCTTTTCCTGTCTATAAGTACACAGTTGATAAATTCCGGAATATCTTTCATAAGAATTTTTACCTTTTTAAAAATAGCAAGAATTCACAAGCTGATCGCGCTTTGATCCACATTTTTTAAGGATTGGCGGGATTTTTTTAAACAAAAATCCGCTACCTCTTTT
>DVOP01000148.1 GCA_018713465.1 Candidatus Alectryocaccobium stercorigallinarum
AGAAAAGAAGAAAAAGGCAGAAAACATAAATGACCAAACTCAAAATCCGGTCAAAATAATCCTTGTATTTAAACGAAACGCATGCTATAATGACCAAACATACAAAATAGTCATTTAAATGCGGGGGATATATGAAAAAAAGAGGTTTTAAAAGAGCAGCTATTTTAATGCTGGCGGTCACGCTTGCCGTGTATTGTCCCGAACTGAGTGTTACGGCAGATGAAGGTACTGTTACGGCAGACGAAGGTGCGGGATCTTCGACGGGATTATGTGAACATCATCCCGAGCATACGGCAGAGTGTGGATATTCGGAAGCTGTAGAAGGACATCTTTGCGAACATGTACATGACGAACAATGCGGATATAAGGAAGAAAGCGAAGATCCATACGAGGAAGGACATCCTTGCGGGCATGTACATGATGATCAGTGCGGTTATGTTGAAGCGAAGGAAGCGTCGCCATGTCAATTTGACTGTGAAATTTGCAAAGAAAAAGAAGCTGTGACAGAAACTTCCGAAAATGAAGATAACCTTATGGCTGCGGCTTATGCGAGAACTGCTGCGGAAAGTGCGCCTTCATTTGTATTTGACGATATATCAAAAATATTGACTATCAATCCGGGAGACGACGGGGTGATAGGACAAAATCTTTTGGATCAGCCTGATTTTTATAAATGGAAGCAGGAAGCCGTAAAAGTGATAATAGACGGCGACATTACCGCCATAGGCAGCATCACCGAAGATGAAAGCGACAACTGGGGCGGAGTATTCGGGATATGGTCAAAGCTTCAGTCGGTGGAATACAACGGAACAAGTGATTTTATTGTTGGAGATTACGCTTTTTGGGCATGCTCAAACCTTGAGTTGTTTCCTTTTGAACATGTAACGGATATCGGGTCCGAAGCGTTTCAACAGACAGCCATTAAGGAAGTTGTCCTTCCCAATCTTACGGGGAACATAGGCGACTGCGCTTTTTGGTTTGACAGCGCGCTGCGTTTTCCATACAGACGTGGGGCGCCGGCGACGGAAAGGGAGCGCTTTCATACGCTGATATTACCGATCTTGATCTTTCGAATGCAAAAGAGATAGGCGCGTTCGCGTTTACAGGCGAGGTAAAATACGATAATTACGGATATGATCAATTGACCGGCGTTCGGCTTGACAATCTTGAAAGAATGCATGCTTTTGCTTTTCAGGGAGCGAAAAACGTAGATTGGGACAACGCAAATATACCTGAAACGGCAAAGCTTGCGTACAGCGATGTGTTGACGTCGAGCGAGACTATATGGAACCGTATACTCGGGATAATGGATGGAAAATTCGGACTGAGATCAGACGGATATTCGGATAACAAACTTGAACCGTCAGACAGCGGCTGGGAAGACGTAAAATACGGTGAAAACAATTCTACCGGGAACGATTCCACACAGCTGACTAAGTCCGCCAAGTGGATAAATCCCGAAAAAACGGAAGCAGAGCTTGAAATAAAGGCGGCGTATGCCCCGAAGGAACAAATGGATTTTGTTTTTGTACTTGATACGAGCACATCCATGGCTTCGTGGAATAATCTGGATTCGCAAAGGGGAGATCTTTTACTGCCGGCGGATTCGGGAAGTTCACAGTACGCTAAGATGTATGAAATGGAGTCCAAAGTCGCAGATGTAACAGAAAAGCTTCTCAGCTCTGAGCAGATAGACAGCAGGGTAGCGGTTGTTTCGTATGGAAGCAGGCTTAACTTTGTAAGCGAGGGAACTGAAAAGATAGGCGTATCATCGTTCGGATCATATGGTTTCGACGAACCGGGCTTTTACACGAGCGGCGATATTGACAAGGCGATGTCTGAAATACGCGGCATGTCATGCAGAGGCGGCACATATTATTATATGGGCCTTTGGGGAGCTGCTAATTTCGTGAAGTACGCCAGCGACAACGGACGTGATGTGACGGTAATACTTTTGTCTGACGGCGAGGCGATGGACGGCAACAGTTCGGATTCGCTTGACTATCTTAACTATTTTACATCATATATAAGCGATAAAGACCCTGAAAAAGGGCTTGGAAAAGATATATTCGGCGTGCTTTATAAGCCTCAGCCCACGGACAATGACAAAAAATATATAGATATGGTTTGTTCCGGGGATAATGTTTTTCTCGCGGAAGATACGGAAGGATTCAGTGTGGCGGTTAACGACGCTGTTTATACTGCGCTTACGCAATACAATCTTACGGACATAATAAATGAAAGCTTTGAGATTATAGACTCAGAGGATATACAAGTAAGCGGAGGCAGCTTTTTACTAGGTGATGACGGCAGGACGATAAGCTGGGATCTGACAGGAACAGAGCCGTATACGGCGTATTCTATGACCGTGCATCTGAATCTCGCGGCGCGCGATGACGGAAATTTTCCCGCGGGAAAATTTCTTACAAACCAAGGTGAGGTGACAATAGGAAACGGTTCGGGAGATATCCTGAATCGGTCCGCGTCGCCGGAACTTAGCCGCGGATACGGACATTTGTCAATCTCAAACGAAGTAACGGGCAGCGTCGGCGAATTTGACCGACCGTTTAATTTTGCGGTTAATTTAAGCGATACATCTATAAATGGTAAATTCGGAGACCTTACGTTTGAAAACGGGATTGCAAATTTTACGCTTAAACACAAAGAAAGTGTAACCGCGACAAATCTTCCAGCGGGAATATCTTACGAAGTGAAGCAGACTGACAGCGGACGTGATGGATATAAGTCGCAAAGCACGAATGCGAGCGGGATAATTCCGGAAGCAGACTTTGTTTATGCATCATTTATAAACAACAAAGAAGCAGAAGATATTCCGAAAAAACCCGATGATCCTAACAAACCCGACAACCCGAATAAGTCTGACAATTCAAACAACCCTGATAAACCTAATGAACCTGATAAGCCGGGCAATCTAGGAAGTCAGGACAAAACCGGACATCAGAGTAAACAAGACGCTGCCGGCAGTCCCTTAACAGGAGATTTTATAGATGTTTTTGTATGGATAATCCTTTTGAGTGTGATGCTTACAACCGCTTCCATGGTATTGTTTCATGCCGGAAAAGAGGATGATACACATGAGAGAGAAAAATAGCTGCCAAGGCAAGATGTGATTAAATGAAGCCAAAAATCAATCCTCAGAGCGGGCTGTTTTTCTGTAATATGCCGGCGTTACGCCCTCATATTTATGAAACACCTTTGTGAAGTAGCTTGGTTCGTTAAAGCCAAGCTCTTCGCTTATCTGAGATACGGGCAGGTCTGTTTTCTGAAGCAAGTTTTTCGCCCACTCCACCTTAAGACGCATATAAAAAACAGAATAATTTTCTTTTGTCTCCTTTAGGAACAGGCGGCTGAAATGTCCTGTGCTTATATGACAAAGGTCGGCCGCGTCTTTTTGCGAAAGCATAACATTCCTGTGTTCATTCATATATACAAATGCGGGAAGCAGTGTTTTGTTGGTACACTGCGGAGTTTCGGCGGCAGAGGATTTTATATAAGCGCTCGTCAGCGCGCTGCCTAATTCATATCTTATCTTTTT
>DVOP01000149.1 GCA_018713465.1 Candidatus Alectryocaccobium stercorigallinarum
CGGTAGAGATCCATAATTTTATTGGAGATTATCTGGAAAATCGAGATAGAAAAGATGTTGCGGAACAATTTTTTCTTGATAGATTTTTCATGAATCTGCAATCTTTAGAAAGAACCTATATTGATAAGATTTTTGCTCTTTGTGATTATTATATGCAGGGGAAATCAAAGAGATATTCACGTCATTTGTATGATGTATATAAACTTACTCCGCTCATTGATTTTGATAATAAGTTTGTCTCATTAGTCAAAGAGGTCAGGGAGCATCGGGCTCAAATGACTGTATGTCCATCCGCAAAAGAAGGAGTAGATGTATATGCCATCATTACAGAGTTTTGTGATAATTCCTTTTATGAAGAAGATTATCAGTCTATCACCAGTTATTTTACAGAAGACTTTGTGTCTTATGAGGATAGCATTAATAATATGAGAAAAATTATACAGTATGTTTCTTTTTAGAAATTAAACAGGTAAAAATATAGATAATAAAGATAAGATTATTCGGGAACAGTAGGAAAATGGTTTGGGTAAGGAGGAGTTTGTTATGGAGCAGATAAAATTAGGCAACTCGGATCTTATGGTTTCGCGTATATGCATGGGCTGTATGGGATTCGGCGACCCGCATAACGGTCAGCACAGCTGGACGCTGGGTGAGGAGCAATCACGCAAGATAATACGCCGCGGTCTGGAGCTGGGCGTCAACTTTTTTGATACTGCGATAGGATATCAGAGCGGAACGAGCGAACAATATTTAGGGCGCGCCGTGCGCGATTTTGCAAAACGTGAAAATGTCGTGATCGCTACAAAGTTTCTGCCGCGTACGGCTGAAGAAATCGAAGCGGGCATTACCGGGCAGGAGCATATAGAACGCATGATAAATACGAGTCTTAAAAATTTAGGAACGGACTATGTTGATCTGTATATTTATCATATGTGGGATTACGAAACGCCTCTTTATGATATTATGGACGGCTTGAATCGTATTGTACAGGCGGGTAAAGCACGCTATATCGGTATTTCAAACTGCTTTGCATATCAGCTTGCAAAGGCGAACGCGCTAGCGGAAAAAGAGGGCTTTGCGAAATTTGTTTCGATACAGGGACATTATAATCTGATATTCCGCGAGGAGGAACGAGAGATGGCAAAGCTTTGCGCGGAAGATAATATAGCCATGACGCCTTACAGCGCGCTTGCCGGAGGACGCCTTTCGAGGCGTCCGGGCGAAACGTCAAAGCGTTTTGAAGAGGACAGCTATGCAAAGCTTAAATATGATTCTACGGCGGAGCAGGACAATATAATAATCGGGCGCGTCGCTTCCCTTGCGGACAGTCATGACGTATCAATGACGGAGATATCGCTTGCGTGGCTGCTTACGAAAGTGACTGCTCCTATAGCGGGAGCCACAAAACTCAGTCATGTCGAAGCCGCCGCAAAAGCGGCAGATATTAAGCTGAGCGATGGTGAAATCAAATATCTTGAAGAAGCTTACGTTCCGCACAGGCTTGTCGGCGTAATGGCTCAGAATACCCCGGCTGCCGCGAAAGAAAAACATGTCTGGAGCACAGGAAATCAGAAAATAGAAGGGAAGTGAATCACAGCCTGTTTTGGTTGCAGCAGAAAAATATGTATTGTGGAAAAATATTTGAAATTTCTGCAAAATTGAGGTATATAATATATATACGTTATTTTGACAGCGTGTCAGAACGTGCTGTGTTTTGTTAAGTTTTCAGATGAGAGGAGAACATAAATGGGCTATTTAGGTGAAGATATCAAAAAATTAGGCTTCGGGCTTATGCGTCTTCCGCAGAAGGACGGCGTGATAGACGTAGAACAGACAAAGCAGATGGTCGATATGTTTTTAGACGCGGGCTTTACATATTTTGATACGGCGTGGGCTTACGAGGGAAGCGAGGAGGCCATACGTCAGGCGCTCGTAGAGCGTTATCCAAGAGGGGCTTATCAGCTCGCGACGAAGAACGCCGCGTGGATAAACTGTAAGACAAGGGAAGAGGCGACGGCGCAGCTTAAAGTCTCACTTGAAAGAACGGGCGCGGGATATTTCGATTTTTATCTGCTCCATAACCTTGGCGAGCACAGAACGAAATATTTTGACGATTATGATATGTGGAGCTGGGTACAGGAGCAGAAAAAAGCCGGGCTTGTAAAGCATGTAGGATTTTCGTTCCATTCAACGCCTGAAGAATTGGAAGAAATCTTAAAGGCACACCCCGAAATGGAATTCGTACAGCTTCAAATAAACTACGCCGACTGGGAAAATCCGGCCGTTCAGTCAAAAGGCTGTTATGAGGTGGCGAGAAAATACGGAAAACCTGTCATCATCATGGAGCCGGTAAAAGGCGGAATGCTTGCGACACCTCCCGAACCGGTTGAAAAAGTATTAAAAGAAGCAGAGCCGGAGTCCTCCGCGGCGTCGTGGGCTGTCCGCTTTGCGGCTGACCTTGATGGTATAATCACGGTGCTTTCGGGAATGAGCAGTGTAGAGCAGATGGAAGATAATCTTTCATATATGAAGGATTTTGCAGGGCTTACGACAGCAGAAAAGGAAACATTAAAGAAAGCGCAGGATGAGCTTGCCAAAATACCGCTTATCCCGTGCACAACATGCAACTACTGTGCGAAAGTATGTCCGATGGACATCGGAATATCAGGTTCGTTTATGGCAATGAATTATCTGACGCTTTATAAATCAAAGGATATGGCGGCTAATCAGGAAAACTGGCTCGTAAGCGGCCACGGAAAGAAACGCGCTAATGAATGTATCAAATGCGGAAAATGCGAAGAAGCGTGCCCGCAGCACATTAAGATTCGCGACGAGCTTGAAAAAGTAAGCGAGGTTTTTTGTAAATAAGAACATACTAAAACAAACAGGGGGTTGTCGCACTAAATAATTAGTGCGGCAGCACTTTTTTGCAGAGAATAAGAGCCAGGTCTGTGCAAGGCCTGGCTCTTGGTGTAAAATTTATTTATGCGACTAAATAAACTCTTACAGAAAGATTATACTCTATCTTCTCTGTACTATCAAATCAAACTTCCGCTGGATGTGGAAATTTTGATCCCGGCAGATGATCCGGTCCGTCTTCTGAGTGCTTTTGTGGAGGGAATGGAACCCAGCGATCTTTATCAGACTTATGGAAAGATAAAGAAAAATCAGGCGACACCAAGACAGCTGTTTAAGATCATGGTCTACGCCAGCATGAATCGGATCTATTCCAGCCGGGATATTGAAACAGCATGCCGCAGAGACGTCAACTTCATGTACCTTTTGGAAGGGAAACCAGCACCTGATCATGCAACCTTTGCACGTTTTGTTTCTCTGCATTTCGCGCAATGCTCGAAAAAGACATTAGCCGAGGTGTCGAAACTCTTATATTCTCTTGGAGAAATTTCCGGGAAAAGCATCTTTATTGATGGAACGAAAATAGAATCCGTTGCGAACAAATATACCTTTGTCTGGAAAAAGGCTGTTACGAAAAATCAGGCAAAACTTTTCGATAAGATTCTTGTCCTTGTGGAAGAGTGCGAAAATCTTTACGGTTTCAGGATCGCTTATAATGGGAAGGTATCCCTTCACACCTTAAAAAGGCTGCGAAAAAAGCTGTGCAGGATCAGGCAGGAGGAAGGGATTGTCTTTGTCCATGGAACCGGACGGCGG
>DVOP01000150.1 GCA_018713465.1 Candidatus Alectryocaccobium stercorigallinarum
GAGTAAAAAACAACACTTCAAGGAGAAAATCATGTCAGAAGAAATTACAACAATGGAAGAGCTTTCAGACGCTATCGACTCTTCTTTCGAAACCTTTAGAGACGAGGATATGGAAAGCTGGGATAAATGCAAGGACTATATGGAAAACAAAACCGTAGTGACCGTCACAGTCGACAGCGTTCCGGCTAAAGGCGGCGTTGTTGCTGCCTTAGAGGGACTGCGCGGATTTATACCGGCATCACATCTGTCGCTTAAGCATGTAGACGACCTTAACGAATATCTCGGAAAAGAACTCAACGTAAACGTTATAGAAGTGGACGAAGCCAACAGGCGCCTTATCCTTTCCGCCCGCAGCGTGCTTAAAGAGCAGGCCGAGGAAGAAAAGGCTGCAAAATTAAATTCTCTTACACCGGGAACGATCCTTGAAGGAACCGTTGATACAATAAAGCCGTACGGCGCTTTCATCAAGATCGACGACGATATAACAGGACTTGTACACGTATCGCAGATATCACGCAAGCGTATCGCGAATCCAGCGGCCGTGCTTAAAAAAGGCGATAAGGTAAAGGCTAAAGTCCTTAATACAAACGACGGAAAGCTCAGCCTTTCCATAAAAGCTCTTGAAGACGACAAAGAAGCTAAACGCGAAGAAGAGATCAAAAACGTAAAAATACCGGCTTCCGAATCTCTGGTACAGAATTTGGGAGAGCTGCTTAAAAATATTAAGCTTTGAATCTGTTAATAAGCAAAACCGCATGCCATTACGACATGCGGTTATTTTTATTCTGCTTTATTCGGTTTTTATTGCAGTGCGCTGTACGCGGTCACCGCGTCTTCTATATTGTACATTCTGCCCTCGGCGTTGAATTGTCCAAGTCCCGTTACAAGGATATATCTCTGACCGTTATAGTCTGCAAAGCTTACAAGGCAGTTTCCGCCCTCGTCAGTCGTGCCCGTTTTGCCCCCTAATATCACGGCTCCGTTCGCCAAAGTCGGACTCGATATATTCGAAAGGCTTGCAAACATCGTGCTTTGAAGCTCGAGTCCCTCCGGGTGGAAATCCGTCGGTTCGCATGTATAAGAATGAGTCGTAGCTATCTGATAGAATAAATCATTCTGCAGCGCCGTTTCAAACAGGTAGGCTATATCCACGCACGTTGAATAATGGTTGTCGTCGTGAAGTCCGGTGCAGTTTACAAAATGCGTTCCGGTAAGCCCGAGTTCCGCGGCTTTCTGGTTCATAAGTTCCGCAAACGCCGCCTCTGATCCCGCGACCCTGTTGGCGATAGTTACGGCCGCTTCGCCTCCTGACGGCAGGAATATACCATATAAGAGATCCCTTACCGATACCCATTCCCCGGCATCGAACCCGGCCATAGAAGACTGCTGTTCATGCAGCGGATTTATGACATCGGCGGTAACCTGTATCTTTTCTTCCAGATCCGGAAGATTTTCTATAGCGACGAGCAGCGTCATTACCTTCGTCATAGACGCCGGATACATTCTGTCATGCGCGCTTTTATCCAATACGACCGAACCGTCGGAAACACGCTCCATATACCCGTATACGCTGATTATCGACTCCGGCGAGATGGTTACGGCAGGCCTTAACGGTTCCGGCGTTACCTGCGTAGGTTCAGGCGAAGTACCGCTTATATCCGATGTTTCGGAAGAATCCGGCTGATTCGGCTCCGAGACCGATACGGAAGAATTATCCGAATGCTCGCCCGTTTCGTGCCTCGAAGAATTAAGCTGTAACGCCAGATACGAGATCGCAAGCACTATCGCGATACATATTATTACAAGGAAAAGCAGCAGCTTTCTCCTTCTTCTGTTTCTTCTTCTCTTTTTTTTACTTTTCAATTTTCTGCCTCCCTGCCGCTTATGCGGCATAAAGAAGATATATCTTTCGCATTATAGCAGAACCGCTTATGGTTTTGCAACACCTTAAGTCATCAAGCCCTCTTTAATATCTTGCATTAAAATATTTGATAGTTTATAATGAACAGTTAGTATCCGGCCATTTTGCGCTGGTTTATCGACCAAAAAGGAGTTATTATGTCAAAAGTATTTAAAGTAATAATGAACATAGTGCTTATCCTGCTCATTATTTCGTTATGCGCGGTGTTTATACCGCCGTTCCTCGGAATAACGACAGCAGTCGCCTCGCCGGGTATCGAATCGAATATACAGACCGGCTCTATCGTATACGGAACAAGAGAATCCCTGAACGATCTTCAGGCCGGAGACGAAATAGTCGTGACCTCCGAAGACTCGGCATATGTATATGAAATAACCGAGGTAGACGCCTCAAACGGAGAGGTCATCGTACGCGAATCCGAAGATTCCGATACAGAGATCATCCAGCTCAGAAGGACCGCTTCAAAGGTATTCATTTCCGTGCCGCTGTTAGGTTATATTCTTATAGCAACGCAGTCTTTCGAGGGTCTTATAATACTCGCCCTCGCCGTCGCTCTTATAATAATACTGTTCATAATAGCGACCGTCGTCAACAGACAGTCGGACGATGAATATGAAGACGACGAAAAGACTGATAAAGATGAAGACAATGATTTCGGATACTTCAGGGATCTCGCCGCAAGTACAAGCAGGCCTAACAGACTCGACGAGCTCGGAACGCTCACTATCCCTCCGATAACCGATGACGATATAGCTAAAACGCGTCAGATATCTCCGGAAACAGCTCCGCTCGACGAGGAGATCGAAGATGTCTCAGAGCTTATACTCGAACCTGCCGCCGGCTCCGAAAACGAAACGGCCGAGGCTGAAGGCGCTCAGGAAACATCGGATACACGTCCTATCGATACGGACGAGCTTGCCAGCGAGGCTTCTTCTGGAAACGCTGCAGAAGAAGGATCTCAAAAAGAGTCTGAAGCTCAAGACGCTGAAGCAAAGGCAGATGAATCGCCGGCAGAGCCGGAAGCTTCCACTTCAGAAGCAGCGGCTGCTGAAACCGGTTCGGAAGAAGAAAAACCTGAGGTGTCTTCTGCAACGTCCGACCTTTCGGGTATCGAAAACGCTCTTGAAAATGTTCTTACTACAGACGAATTAGAAAAGACGTCGGAAAAGAACGCCGTTGACGCCCTGAACGCTTCTTTCAAAAACGCTCAGTCTGCAGAGCCTGAGGTTGCCGAAGAAAAGCCGAAAGAAATAGAGCTTGCCATTCCGGTGCGCACGCTTGACGAACTGCTTCAGGAAGCTTATACAAAGGGCGAAGATCCTCAAGTAAAAAAAGACCCCGTAACAGGTATAACATTCGTGGATTACTCAAGCAGTTTTAATAATTAGAAAATATCCGGCGGATAAGACCGCCTGTAGAAAAGTTCCGCAAATACGGCGGAACTTTTTTCGTGCATATCTATTTTCCTTCTTCGTCAGGCACTATATCGTCCTCCGATTCGTCTCCCGAACGCCTGTTTATAAACTGCGGCCTGTACTTTGAATATACTATTATCTGGTCGTGATAAAGCCCTTTATATCCCGACAAAAGATAGCTGAGCGGAATGACTATCATGAAATACGGCACAGCGGAAAATCCGAACAGCTCGAAGCTGATAAGCAGCGTTGTAAGCGGGCAATTTGTCACTCCGCAGAATGTCGCCGCCATTCCCGCAGCGGCGCACAACGACGGAGATATCCCCATTATCTGTCCGAAAAGACAGCCGAACGTCGCGCCTACGAAAAATGTCGGAACGATCTCCCCGCCTTTAAAGCCGGCTCCAAGCGTCACTGCAGTAAACAGTATTTTCAATATAAACGCTGCGGGAACCACCTCGCCTTGTACGGCGCGCGCTATGACCTCGGTCCCGGCTCCGTTATAATCTCCGGTCTGACAGATAACAGTCAGCAGTATTACAAGGCAGCCTCCGACAAATATACGTATATAAGGGTTTTTTATAAATTTCTGATAGAGCTCCGAGCTTTTATGCAGAGCCGAGCACAACACGATACTTAAACCGGCGCAGCACAAAGCCAGAAGGCACATCTTAAGGCCGCCTCCGACCGAAAGCTCCGGTATGTTCATAATGTCGAACGAAGCCGGCGCTATCCCCATTCTCGCCGCAAATCTCGAGGCTATCAGCGACGAAAACATACACGGCACAAGCGCCGAATAATGCATTATGCCGACGCTTATCACTTCCATCGAAAATACCGCGGCCGCCATGGGCGTACCGAAAACAGCGGAAAAAGCCGCGCTCATTCCGCACATTATCATTACTTTTTTATGTCTTTCATCTAATCGGAAACCCCGGCCGAGCAAATGTCCAAGGCTTCCTCCTATCTGCAGCGCGGCTCCCTCGCGTCCCGCGGAACCTCCGAACAGATGTGTTATCACCGTAGAAGCAAATATCAAAACCGACATAAGACCCGGAACTATGCCCTTTTCCCTTATGGAGCTTATCACCAAATTTGTACCTAAATCTTTTTTTACGCCGGCGGACCTGTATAAAAATACGATAACAAGTCCTCCGAGCGGCAGAAAAAACAACAGCCACGGGAACATTCCGCGAAGCGATGTTACATGGAGCAGACACCACGCAAAAGCTGTGCTGAAAGCGCCGACGGCCACACCCGTCAGCAGCGCAAGCCCTATCCATTTAAGGCACGCGACTACTTTTTTCGCCATATGCCGCGCCATATGGTCCGCCTTAGAAATTATCTCCTTTAAAGAATCTTTTATGCCGTTCATATTTAGTACCCCTCATTTTTTACAGGCTCTAAAGCAATGCTTTTCATGCAGACATGAACAAAACAGTTTTAAGCCTTTAATATCATTATAAATAATCGGCTCAAAAATACAAATAAGCTGAAGTGAAAAGTTTATTTCCACTTTGGAAAAAGAGATTTATGAAGTGGAATTAACTCTTACAGGATGGAGAAAATTCCACTTTT
>DVOP01000151.1 GCA_018713465.1 Candidatus Alectryocaccobium stercorigallinarum
AACGCTCTATCCAGCTGAGCTAAATGCACACGCTGCTTAATCAGCGTAAAATATGTTACCTCAAATGCAAAGTTTTGTCAATGTTTTTATGAATTATTTAAGCAGGCATTTAAGCTGGATATCCTGAGAAATACCAGAAACTTTTATAAGCTTTCTATTCCCGCAAAAAATATACGTTTTAGTTTGCTAAGCGCGTATGTTTCAAATATAATAAAATTAAAGCTGAGATGTAAAAATCAGTTTATCAGTATATAGATATTGAGATAGGTCGCAGATAGATCTCAAGGTTGTTTTATCAGGAGGATTCCGGATAGGAGGGAGCATGAAAAAAACAGGGAAACTGTCAACTATAATTACTGTATCGCTGCTCTTTGCTTTTGCGGCGCCTGTATCGGCGCAGGAGCTTCCGGGATCGTATGACCCGAGGCTCGATATGGCGTCTGATATACGTGAACAGTATTGGGGCACATGCTGGGTTATGGGCGGAGTATCTTCACTTGAAAGTTATCTTGTTAAAACGGGTCTGGCAGATCCGGACATAGATCTTTCCGAAGAAGATGTTCTCTGGTGGACGAACGGAAACTATTCGGATCAGGATCCGGAAAATGCAAGCAGCGGTTCGGGCTGGACAAATATGCGCAGGAACGACGGAGGATACGCCGCAATGACGACCGGCTATCTTGCGACGGTAGGAGCAAGGGCGGAGAGCGATATCCCTTATCTTGGAGCGTCAGAAGATCCTGACGACGATCTGATCAATGAATTTTACTATTCGGGAGATAATCAGCGTCCGGAGAATTACTATACCGCGCCCGTGCTGTATGAGGTGACGGACATAGTATTTTTCGGCGAAGACGCCGGGGTGGAGGACTATAAGCAGGCTATTATAAATTACGGCGCGGTAACGGCAAGCTATTACGACGGAGGAGAGGAATATCTGAACAAAGAGACCGCTTCGTACTGGTATCCGGGAGACGGCGCTGAATTCGGAAACCACACTATCTCCGTTGTGGGCTGGGACGATAATTATTCAAAGGAGAATTTTACTCTTGCCGACGGAAGGACGCCCGAAAATAACGGCGCATGGCTTATTAAAAACAGTTACGGAACGGATTACGGCTCAGAAGGCGGATATACATGGATATCATATGAAGACGCGCTTCTTTTTGAAAACGTCGAATATAATCAGAAATATTCGATAGCCGGCGCGCGCGTTCCTACGGAAAGGAAAGCATACTACTGCGACGAATACGGCGCGGTGACGTCATATTATCCTGAAACTGACGGAGTATTTACATGCGCCAACGTATACGAGTTCGGAAGCGGGGAAACGCTTGATGAAATAATGTTTATGACATGGTCGAAGGGCGCGCAATATGAGCTGTATTATGCCCCGGTGGAAAACAATGTGCCGGCAGCGGATCCGGCAAAATGGACACTTGTCGCCGACGGAACGGTGGAGCATTCGGGCTACAGCACGATAGAGGTTGAAAACAAAACAGAACTGCCGGAAGGCATGGGAGCAATTGTCTTGACTTTAAAGGGAGATGATTTGAGCATAGGCACAGACGAACCTCTTCTTGAAGGGAGCCGTCCGATGTTCAATCCTCTGATACAGCCAGACTCAAGCTTTTTCTTTGAGGACGGAGGCTTTAAAAGCGCCGAGTATGAAGCCGTGGGAATGGATGGAACATATTATTATATGCAGAAAGTAAATCTGTCGTTAAGGGCGTACACGGTGAAAACGCCGGAGCCAACGGACGAACCGACTGAAACGCCTGCGCCGGAGCCAACGGACGAGCCGGCTGAAACGCCTGCGCCAACGGACGAGCCGGATGAAACGCCTGCGCCGGAACCGACCGATGAACCGACTGAAACGCCGGTTCCGACAGAGCCAGCCGGAACGGAGCCGACCGATATCCCTACCGAAAAGCCGTCGGGAACTCCGACCAGACAGCCGGCCGTATCGATAAGTCCGGAGGGAAACGAAGATAAAGCGGAGTCGGATATAAAAGAGACGGATTCCGCGCAGACCGGAGACGCGAACGATACGGAGATATTAGCCGCGGCTTTAACATGCGCGGCGGCGGGCATACTTACGGCTTCCCTGATATTCATCGCAAGAAAAAATAAGATCTGAAAATCTACTTTTATATGTATAATCATCTTTTAAGTTGAACAAACATTGTAAATAGTGTAAAATTATCAAAACGCAAAGCATAACCTGCCTTGAGAAGGAGGGATACAATATGGGCAAAACAGCAAAACGTATTTTTTGGATAGCGACAGGAACTATAGCAGCATGGGCGGTTGCCATCAAGCCGAGGACAAAGGGAAAACCTGATATGTCAGTATTTTCGGCGTATGATTATGCCAATGGCGGTCTTCATGATTACTGCAAGAACTTCCCTGAAAATTCGGTAGACGCTTTTGAAGCGGCGTACAAGCATGGATATGGCGTAGTTATGCCGGTGCGTATTACAAAAGACGAGATCCCGGTCGTATTCACGGATCATGAACTTTGGAGAATGTGCAATACAGACGGCAATATCGAGGAGATGACTCTTAGCGAATTAAAGGAGCTCAAGCTGCTCGATACAAAGCACCAGATACTCACTCTCAAAGAGGCGCTTGATATTATCGACGGGCAGGTTCCCGTGCTTATACAGCTTAAATCGTATGGCGGCAATTATACTATGCTGAGCGAGAGCGCGGCGCTTGTCCTTGACCAGTACGACGGTGTTTATGCCGTTGAATCTCTTGACTACAGATGTGTAAGATGGTTTATGAGATATCGTCCGGCGGTTATCCGCGGACAAATGCTTGAAAAGAGCGTAGATTTCGGCGATTCGATATTCAGCTTTTTGCGTCAGTTTGCTAAAAACTGGCTGCTTACAAACTATATGTGCAGACCTGATTTCATCTCGACTCATATCGTTGACAGAAGAAGCATATCGCTTCGTTTCTGCCAGATGCTTTATCATGTACCGGTTATGCACTGGACAGTATGCACAATGAAAGAATATGAGAAATCGAGGATAGAGGACGCGATAGTCGTATTTGAAGACATCGAACCGTAAAAATTGAAACATTTGAGGGGGCAGTATGCGGATAATAATCGTAGGGTGCGGCAAGATAGGAAGGAAGCTCGTCGCTGAATTATCCGAAGAAAATCACGATATAACTATAATCGATATCAACCAGCAGATAGTAGAAGCTACTGCCATAAAATATGACGTTATGGGTATAGAGGGTAACGGCACCAGCTATAAGGTCCTGGAAAGCGCCGATATAGAGCACGCCGATATCCTCATCGCCGTAACGCACAGCGACGAAGTAAATCTTCTGTGCTGTCTGATAGCGAAAAATCCCAGATGTATGACGATAGCAAGGGTAAGGAACCCGATTTACCTTGCCGAGCAGGAAAAATTCCGTCAGCAGCTTGGGATTTCTGTTATTATCAATTCTGAAAGAGCGGCGGCGGTAGAGATAAAAAGACTTCTTCAGTATCCGTCGGCTATCGATATCAATTCTTTCTCCAGAGGAAGCATAGACATGCTTACCTTCAAGGTCAAAGAAGGTTCTTTTTTTGACGGGAGAAAACTGAGCGAAGCGACCGAGCTTCAGAAATATCAGATATTAGTATGCGTCGTAGAGCGCGGGAACGAGATAGTTATCCCGAACGGCGATTATGTGATAATGAAAGGCGATAAGATATCGTTTATATCGCGCTCAGGAGAAGCCGGAAAAATTTTTAAGGCAATAGGAGTATATTCTGACAGCGCAAAATCGGTCCTTATAATAGGCTGCGGCCAGCTTGGATATTATACGGCTGAAAAGCTTATCGAGGCGGGCGTGTACGTTAAGATAATCGAAAGCGACAGAAAGCGCTGCGAGGAGATAGCGGAGCTTCTTCCGAAGGCGACAGTAGTTTGCGGAGACGGAAGCGACCAGAATATCCTTGCCGAAGAGCACCTTGAGAATATGGAGGCCGTCGTAGCTTCTACAAATATGGACGAGGAGAATATAATCCTTTCTCTGTACGCAAAAGGCAAGGTCAAAAAGAAGATAATAACAAAGATAAGTCATCTCGGTTTCAGCGAGGTCATCGGAAGTCTTGATCTTGACAGCGTTATAAATCCGAAGGATATAACGGCTGAGTATATACTGAAATATGTCCGTGAAAGAAGCAATAAGAAAAAGGGCAGCAATATACAGACGCTGTACCGGCTTAAAGAGAACAGGGTAGAGGCGATAGAATTTCTGGTAAGCGGGGATTCGGAGCTCATAGGCCCGACGTTCAGTATGCTAAACTTCAAGCCGAATGTCCTTGTCGCAGCGATAATACGCGGCGGCGAGCTTATAATCCCGGGCGGCTCGGACAGTTTTATGGAGGGCGACAGCGTTATTGTCGCTACGACGAACAAGGGATACCAAAGCCTTGAGGATATTGTGGAAAGGCAGGCGGTACACTGATGAATCATCGTATGATACGATACATAGTCCTTTGGATATTGAAAATAGAAGGACTGTTTATGCTGCTGCCTGCACTGACAGGATTTATATACGCTGAATACAGAGAGGCGCTTATATATCTGCTTATAGCGGCGATATGTATTGCATTTGGTTTTATCGGGACGAGAAAAAGGCCGGAAAATACCGGGATATATAAAAAAGAGGGTTTCGCGGCGGTGGCGCTGTGCTGGATCGTTTTGAGCATGTTCGGAGCGCTTCCGTTTGTTGTTACGGGCGAGATACCGTTTTATATAGACGCGCTTTTTGAGATAGTTTCAGGCTTTACGACTACAGGATCTTCTATTCTTACAGATGTTGAAGCGCTTTCGCATACAAGTCTTTTATGGAGAAGCTTTTCAATATGGATGGGCGGAATGGGAGTCCTTGTTTTTGCCCTGATATTTATGCCGGTAAAGGACGGATCGCGCATGAACCTCATGCTCGCCGAAAGCCCGGGTCCCGACGTGTCAAAACTCGTGCCGAGGGTAAAAGACACGGCGGTAATGCTCTATAAGATATATATCGTCCTTACGCTTGCCCAGATAGCGGCTCTCATGCTTGCCGGAATGCAGGCTTTCGATTCGTTCTGCATAACATTCGCGACTGCCGGTACCGGCGGATTTTCCGTGCTCGCGTCAAGCTGCGCCGCGTATACCGCGCTGCAGCAGTGGATAATAACTATATTTATGGCGCTTTTCGGCGTGAATTTTACTTTTTATTTCTTCATAATATGCAAGAAAGCCGGCATAGCCTTGAGAATGGAGGAGGTACGCGGATATGTGATAATCATACTCGCGTCGGTAGCGGCCATTACGATAAATATCATGCATATGTATGAGGCGATCGGCGACGCGATACGCGACGCTGCTTTTCAGGTCAGCTCCATTATCACGACCACAGGCCTTACGACCACTAATTATGATCTTTGGCCGACATTTTCAAAAACGATACTCGTCATGCTGATGTTCTGCGGGGCATGCGCAGGAAGCACCGGCGGCGGACTTAAGGTGTCGCGCGTTATCATACTGTTCAGGTCGGTAAAAAAAGAATTATATGAAACGCTGTTCCAGCGAAGGATAAAGCAGATACGCTTCGACGGAAAGGTAGTAAGCGACAAGCGGCTGCATACTGTAAACGTATATTTGGCGGCGTTCCTTATGATATTCGTCATATCGCTTATAATAGTCAGCATAGACGGGTATTCATTCGAGAGCAATTTCACGGCTGTTGCCACTACGATAAACAACGTTGGTCCGGGTCTTGACATGGTCGGTCCGGTCGGAAGTTTCGCGGCTTACAGTCCGCTTTCAAAAATAGTTCTTACATTTGATATGCTGGCAGGAAGGCTTGAAATATTCCCAATGCTCATTCTTTTCAGCCCGGTTCTGTGGCGTGAAAGATCATGATGCACAGCTTTTTGGAGTTTTAAATGTGTTCTTGGAAAAATAATATCAGGCGCGTAGTTCCCTATACTCCGGGAGCGCAGCCTAAGCTTGACAATATAATAAAATTAAATACAAATGAGAATCCGTATCCGCCGTCTTCAGAGGTAGAGGCGGTTATAAATGGTTTTGACAGCGCGGTGCTTAGAAAATATCCTGACCCTATGTGCAGTGTGCTTGTGGAGGCGATAGCGAAAACATACGGCGTAAAGCCTAAGCAGGTATTTGTCGGAGTCGGCTCTGACGATGTTCTTGCCATGTCTTTTATGACTTTTTTCTGCTCGGATAAGCCGGTGCTGTTTCCGGACGTGACGTATTCATTCTATGACGTATGGGCTGATATGCTGCATATACCTTACGAAAAGATAGCGCTTGATGAAAAGTTCAGGATACGCGCAGAGGATTATGCCGGAAAAGTAAACGGAGGGATAATCTTCCCGAATCCGAACGCGCCCACAGGTCTTGAGATGGCTCAGAGCGAGATTGAGAGTATAGTAAAATCAAATCCGGAATCCGTAGTCATAGTAGACGAAGCGTATGTGGATTTCGGTGCGAAGAGCGCGCTGCCGCTTACGAATAAATACGACAATCTGCTCGTAGT
>DVOP01000152.1 GCA_018713465.1 Candidatus Alectryocaccobium stercorigallinarum
GCATGAACAGTATCATAAAATAATTTAATTATATCTTCACAGTCTGTCGGTTCATATTTTCTTATAAACATGTCTCTTCGCAAATCCTCACATTTACACAACTTTCATATAACCATCATTATTTTACCATATGCGCTTCGTATATCCCTAAAAAAATGAGAAACTATTTTCTGACTTTAATATTCTAAAAATTTAATTTTTCCGCGACCAACACGCCGCTTTTGTCGTCTTATAAGATATACTGGAAAAAAATGAGTTTCATGAGGGAGGGAACATCAATGCAGGACGAAAGGATAGTAGCCCTGTACTGGGAAAGAAACGAATCGGCGATAAGCGAAACCGACAAAAAATACGGCCGCCGTCTTTTCAATATTGCATACAACATTTTAAGCGAACGGGAAGACAGCCTTGAAAGCGTCTCAAAGCCTATCTCGAACAGGAGGGATATGTATTATGACAGGTCAGGAATATATACTCGACGCGCTGCAGTTCTTAGACGACGACCTGCTGCTTGAAGCGTCCGGAGATTCATACAAAAACAAAAAAGCGCTTTCTGAAAATATGAAGGCAAAGTCATTAAAACCAAACGCAGAAAAAGCTCACCGAAGAGCAGCGTTTTCTCTTAAAAAGCTTGCCGTCGTATCGGGCATATGCGCGGCGTGTCTCGTCGGCGTTATATTATACCGCGGCAACGCATTGACAACTACACAAGATCCCGGAACAGTTACCGGGGAAATTTCCAACGGCCAAACGGCAGATACGGAACAGTCAAGCAGCCAGACGGCCGAAAATCATGCAGAAAAATATGACGGCCTTCCCGTGCTTTCACTCCCGAAAGCGCAGCAGTCTGACGGCATGGGAAGCGATATTGGCTTCGTACACGTGTTGGCATACGATATTTCCGAGCTTGTAAATTCGAACCCATGGACAGAATCTGCTGAACTTACCGAGCTTCCTGTTTATGTCAATTCACATCCCTCATATCCGTGGCCGCCGGCTGTCAGTGAAAACCTGCTTAACGAAATGAATGCGTTTCTGACAGATATTGCCGAAAGAATGGGAATACATGAAGACGAATTGATATTTTCCGATGACGCTTCATCAGAAGAAGCCCTCGAAAAAACAGAAGGCGCGGCAACGGTTACTTCGGTTTCGGCTCAGTGGCAGGATATAACTCTGACCGTGCATTATGATATGACCGCCGAAATACGATTTTCAGAACCCATACAGCTTCCGGCAGAATATGCTATTTCCGGACAACCGACATATGCCAAAACAGAAAACGCTGCTTTATATTTAAAAGAAAAGTACAGCGGTCTTCTTAATCTCAACATGCAGGGTCCGCAGATCAATGTATACGGCGGCGAATATATGGACACCGGCGAAAGATCGATATATTCATACAAGCTCAGCTTCTATGACGGAAGCGGCTCTTATACCGATCAGATCATTCAATATAATTTTTATAAGACAGAATTTTACTTTGACGACAATAACGAACTTTATCTTATAAGGATAAATAATACCGACCTTTCAAATACTGCCGGCGATTATCCAATCATTTCCGCAGATGAAGCCGAAGAATATCTTAAAGAAAACGAATATGGAGATATGTTCCCGTACGATGTCACAGATGAGTCGGTAGTAGCCGACGTCGAGCTTGTTTATTACTATATGGATTTCTACGAATATTTTATTCCTTACTATAAATTTTATGTGGAACAGCCGTCAGAAAACGAAAACGGATTAAAGCGTTATGATATTTGCTATATTCCCGCTATAGAAAGTAAATATATCGAATATGTCCCGGAAACCTTTTCGATATGGCAGTAAAAAATGATGCTTGCGAATCTGTCGCACCGGTCGCAGCTGTGTAAACGATAATATTAAATATATGCGCGAAAATGGAGGGATGTGAGATATATGCGTTTTTTTACACTTCAGAAAAAATCAAACCATAATATCTCATTTCATATACGAACATTTCTTGCAGTATTTATATGCCGGATCTCTACCTCTATGCTTCGAATATTTGGCCACGGAGGGACTGTACTTCCCGGACGGCTTGCTCTTTTTATAAACAAAGACTTGCTTTTAGATCTGTCAAAAGATGTCAGAGTTACTCTTATAACAGGCACCAACGGAAAATCCACCGTATGCCGTATGACAGAACAGATTTTTTCGGCTGCGGGGATCAAAGTCTTTTCAAACCGCTCAGGCGCAAATCTGCCCGCATGCATAGCGGCTGAATTCGCACGTCACAGCAATCTGCGCGGACAATGTCTCTTTGACCGCGCGGTCATAGAGTGCGACGAAGCCGCCATGCTAAAAGTATGCCGTCAACTTTTTCCTGAATGCATTGTAATTACAAACATTTCAAGCGACCAGGCCGATCGTTTTGGCGCGCCGGAAAATACGGCTCGGCTTATCAAAGAAAGTATATCGGATGTCCCGGACGCTGTCTTATGTCTTAATAACGAATGCCCTCTTACCAGTTCGCTCTCCCGCAGTCTTACCAACAGTATTATCCGGTTTGGCGTTAAAAACGGAAGATCGCCTTATCTGCTGATTGGAAACACAGAGCAAAAGCTTTCCGAATCAAAAATAAAATTCCCGGAAATATATAATCTCTATAACGCAGCAGCCGCTTCAGCCGCTTCATTAGCCGCAAATATCAATGTTAACACCTCCGGATCTGCTCTCGCACGATTTGAATGCGTATTCGGACGCGGAGAAGAATTCGTACTCGGCTTATCAAAATCGCGTATGATACTCGTTAAAAACCCTGCCGGATTTAACTATTGTCTAGAACAACTGCTCCTTTGCAGCAGCCCTATGAAAATAGTTTTTATTATTAACGACGCTCCCGCCGACGGTACTGATATTGCATGGCTGAAAGCTGTAAATTTTGAAGTTCTCTCATTAAAACAATTGCCTTTTACAGACATATATATTTCAGGAACATGCTCAGACGCCGTAGCCGCCCGACTTCTTGAAGCAGGATTTGAGCAGTCAAAGCTAAAAATCATAAAAAACCATAGAAGACTTTTAAAAGCCGTCTCATCAGACTATATCCCGACTCTGTTCCTGCCTAATTACACAGCCATGTTCCGCATACGCAAAAAAATCGCGCGCCGGACAGGACTTAAGAAATTTTACGAATAAACAAACATAAACAACACGGCTTTTGACCCTGATATCATTTTTATTCTTTTATACGCTATATTCCAGCAGCTCCTCTATACCGCACCCTATAGCCGAAGCCATTGCCGCCACCGACATGACTGACGCTTTGTTTATATCGCGAAGACGCTGCTCATATTGCTGGATAGCACGGATATTGACTCCCGACCTTTCTGCCAGCTCTCTTTGAGAAAATCCGCGCTGTTTCCGCATTAAACGCAGCTTTGTATCAGGCTGCTCTCTTTTTAAAATAAGATTAAGTGTATCGACAAACTTCTCCTGGGAAGCCTCATGCAATACCGGGTATAATTTTCTTACTTTACGAAAGCTTACGGCGCGCATTATTTCCTTGAACGAAATCCCCGTGTGCCACTGATAATACGCCATTATCCATCCGCACCAGTATTCGGCAGAAAGCTTATATGACTGCAAGGCTTTAGGGTATTCTATAAATAAGCCTGCCTGTTCAAGCACGCTGACCGCCAGTTCTGTTCCCGACATTCCGGATACGACCTTGGGATCGCCCGCACCAAAAAGAACGTCAAAACCGCCCGCCATAAACAGTGCGAAAAATTCATCCTGATCTAAATAACAGGCATTTGCCGCGTAATCCATCATCTCTCCCATATTACGCATTGCGTCGTCTAAATATAACTCACTGTATGCGCGGATCATCAGGCTTCACCTCTTCTCGTAAAATATCTCTCATATATAATCCGTCGATATCGTCTTTCTCTGCTTCTTTAAAATAATCGGCTCTCGCTTTTTCATCACGCGCTATTCGCTTTGCATAATACTTAGCGTTATCCGCAACATCATATCCGATAAATTTTATGCTTTCGAATGCTTTTCTGCTTTTTAAAACGACCTGCTCGCCTAATTTCCCAAGCTTCATTGCATATGAAAGCTGCTTCAGCGAAATTTCATTATTCACAAATGACCTCGCAAAAGAAAAATATGAATCGTCCGCGCGATAGCCGATGATCAAATCATATTTTTCAATATTAATCAAAAAATTTTCTAAAAGCCATTCTCTCCCGCGGCGCATTACCGGTGAAGATACACGAAGTTTTCTATATTCCATAAGCAGCGCCAGCCAATGCAGTATCGTATACTCGGAAAGC
>DVOP01000153.1 GCA_018713465.1 Candidatus Alectryocaccobium stercorigallinarum
TTTATATTGCGCTAAAAGTATTGAAAAAGACGTAAGGCAAATATCATCGGGAACAATGTTCGAAACCTCTCCGAACGCCTGGCTGTCGGTTATAACAATTCGCGGCTTTTTATTCAATGAATTTAAAATCCCGTCAAGCTGTCCGGGCTGGACGCAGAGGGCAGAAGCGCCCGCGTCGAGGCATTCCCTTAAAACGTTTTGCTGGGGAAGGATTATTCGTCCTTTTGGCGCAGATTCGTCTATAGGGATAACAAGGATAACTATATCGCCTTTTTTCAGTCTGTCACCGATTATAAGCTTATCGTTTGAAAACCTTGAGCTTATCGCGGCTATTTTTTCTCTTAAGTCATTTATACCGCCATTTGTTTTAGCGGAGACGTATATCTCATTTTCTGAAAGGGTCCCGTTTACAGCAGATGATTCATTAAACTCATCCGCAATATCCGTTTTGTTGTATGCAATGATATACGGGATATTTTTATCTTTAAAAATGGAAATAAGCGTTTCGTCAGTTTTAGATATCCCTTTTGTAATATCGACAACAAGCACGGCTATGTCTGTCTTGTTAAGGACGCGCTTAGCCTTTTGTATCCTGAGTTCGCCGAGCTCTCCCTCGTCGTCAAAGCCGGGCGTATCTATTATAACCACCGGACCGAGCGGAAGTATCTCCATCGCTTTTTGGACCGGGTCGGTGGTAGTTCCGAGAGTATCGGAAACTATCGAAAGATTCTGTCCTGTTACGGCGTTCACAACACTTGACTTTCCGGCGTTCCTCTTGCCGAAGAAGCTGATGTGCGGCCTCATCGAAGATTGTGTATCATTTAAGCCCATTTAAATTCCCTCAAAAAAATTTATAGGTTATAAGTTTCTTGTGAGCATTGAATAATTTCTTCAGGGGGACCGCTTTCGCTTAGTACTCGCGCAACGGTACATAACCCTCATGCTGTGCATTCGGGAAGTACCGGCGCTGCGTGATATCCCCTTACAGAAATTATGTCAATGCTAAAAAACTATCGCAAAGCAAATTTATGAAAATGATTCCGAACCATATTGCACAAAGGAGCGCGAAAACATGCGAGACCGCGAAATGCATATATGTGAGCAGGTCGAGCGGTTATGGTTGAGCGGGACGACTGCTATGGTGAGGAACATTTTCTGAATTTGCGTTTCGATAAAGTATAAATTTTAAAATCTGAAGTCCCTCCGGTTGGAATTCCTGATATCCGCAATATTATGCTTCGCTATCTCCTTGACCTTCGGATTCGTTATCTTTTCAAGCTCTTTGTCGATAAGCGCATATCCCGTCTCCTTAGTCTTCGGCGAAGCGTAGTCCTCAAGATACTCTGCAAGCGTCATAAGAGCGTTGGGGTGGCAGCAGTTTAATATCTGTCCGGTCTTGCAAAGGCTCATAAACCTGTCGCCTGTACGTCCTTCCCTGTAGCAGGCTGTGCAGAATGAAGGAATATGTCCCTTTTCCATAAGCCATTCTATAACCTCGTCAAGAGAACGCTGATCTGAAACGTCAAACTGCTCGGTATCATGCGGACGCTCGTCATCCGAGTAACCCGCGTATCCGCCTACGCTTGTCCGTGAACCGCCGCTGACCTGAGAAATTCCGCATTGAAGCATCTTTGAACGCACTTCTTCGTTTTCTCTTGTAGAGATTATCATTCCGGTATATGGAACGGCAATTCTTATACATGCTGCAATTTTTTCAAACATTTCATCTGCGATGCCGTTGTCAAATTCATCCGGATCGATATCATCGGCAGGCTTGACCCTCGGAACGCTTATTGTGTGCGGACCTACGCCGTGAACCGCTTCAAGATGCTCGGCGTGCATAAGGAGACCGGCAAATTCATATCTGTACATTTCAAGTCCGAAAAGAACGCCAAGACCAACGTCGTCTATGCCGCCCTCCATAGCGCGGTCCATCGCCTCTGTGTGGTACGCATAGTCGTGCTTCGGTCCTGTCGGGTGAAGCCTTTTGTAGCTTTCCTTATGGTATGTTTCCTGGAAGAGGATATAAGTACCGATACCGGCTTCTTTAAGCTTTCTGTAGTTTTCTACCGTAGTAGCCGCGATATTTACGTTTACGCGTCGTATAGCGCCGTTTTTATGTTTTATGCTGTATATGGTGTTTATACATTCAAGAATATATTCTATCGGGTTGTTTACAGGATCCTCGCCGCTTTCGATCGCAAGACGCTTATGTCCCATATCCTGAAGAGCTATGACCTCGGCTTTTACTTCCTCCTGAGTAAGTTTTTTTCTGGGTATATGTTTGTTTTTAAGATGATACGGGCAGTAGAGACAGCCGTTTACACAGTAGTTTGAAAGATAGAGAGGAGCGAAGATGACTATTCTGTTTCCATAGAAAGCCAGCTTTATTTCTTCCGCGATCTTAAATATCCTTTCGTTTACTTCAGGGTCTTCGCATGCTAAAAGGACGGAAGCTTCTCTGTGAGAAAGGCCAGCGCATACGCAGCCGTTTCCTTGTTTTACCGGACGCGCCTTCTCAAGAATGCTGTTTATAAGTTCCATGTCGTTTTTATGCTCGTCGGCATATTTGAGTGTTTCGAGGATCTCTTCATGATTGATGAATTCCTCTGCTTTAAGTGATTTTGGATCGTACTTGTACATTTTTTCTCTCTCCGTATTATTTTTGTTCTTAACATAAAATATATTTTCAGGGAACCGCTATATTTTATGTTTATTATAAAAAACGTATCACGTTTATTTATACTTCGTCATATCCGGTTGGGTCTCCGCGCGAGACGACTATTTTGAAGCCGGCGTTCTTCATGCTCTGTTTTAAATGTTTAAGGTTTTGCGCAGATTCATCGCCTGTGCTTATCTTATTGTCGTACAGCATATATTTTTTACGTACAGATAGCGGCGACAGATTCGGCATGCACACGTTTGCGCCTGCGAGCATTCCCTGTTCGCGTCCGTCTTCGGCGATTGTTCCAAGAGCGGTAGTAGCGGGAAGCAGGACTTTTGGAAGCGTAAGCCTGATAAGCGCCAGCATATAAAGCGTCATATCAAGCGTGCCGGCGGGAAAATCGGCAAACGGCGTGTCTTTATGCGGTATGAACGGCCCTATGCCGACCATATCGGGCTGAAATTCCGAAAGGAATATCATATCGTCGGCAAGGTATTCCGGCGTCTGGAACGGCGAGCCTACCATAAAGCCGCACCCGACCTGATAGCCTATATCTTTTAAATCATACAGGCATTCCATACGGCTTTCAAAGGACAGGTCGTCCGGGTGGAGCTTTTGATAATGCTCTTTATTGGCGGTCTCATGCCGCAATAGATATCTGTCGGCTCCGCAGTCGTACCAGTATTCATATGTGTCTTTAGGAAATTCGCCAAGCGAGAGCGTAACCGCGCAGTCGGGATAATTAAAATTGATGTCTTCGATTATTCCGCCAATCCATTCCTCATACAAAGGAGAAGCCGGAGCTTCGCCGCCCTGAAGCACGAACGTCCTGAAGCCGAGCTTATATCCTTCGGCGCAGCAGCTTAATATTTCTTCCTTCGAAAGCGTATATCTTGAAGCTTTTGCGTTGCTTCTGCGTATACCGCAGTAATAGCAGTCGTTCCGGCACTTATTGCTTATTTCTATAAGACCGCGTATGTACACATGGTTTTTATAATGTTTTTCTCTGACAGCGTACGCTCTTTTAAAAAGATATTGAGCGGTATCGTCATCGCGGTTATCTATCAAAGAGATCCATTCATCTTTTGAAAGACGGTTTTCTTCTTCGAGTTTATCTATAAGTGCTATTGTATCCAAAGCTTTGCCCTCATACTTTTGAATAAACGGTTTTGGCGCTTACGCCGCGGATATTTCCTATCTTTCCCGAGAGGGCGGCGATCGTGTCCTGCGGAGCGTCGATAACGACGCTTATGACATTGATTTTTTTCTCCCTGTACGGGATACCCATTCTTCCAACGATGAATTCCCTGTATTCATGCAGCAGGGAATTAAGAGACGCAACAGCCTCGGAGTCCTCGACGATTATACCTATTATTGCTACGCGTGTTTCCAAAATTATCCTCCAAATGAAAAAGCCGCCACGCATAGTGACGGCATAATGATACAAAAGAAAATCAGCATGCCCTTTCACTCAGACGCGTCTTTATGTCAGGAACATATCATATTGTAAATAATATAGCATTTAAAAAAATTATTTTCAATATTTTGTACCCCTTATGATGGATTTTGCCATCTTTACAATATCGCTCTTAGTTGTATAATTCTTTTTTGAGAGCAGATTTAACAAGCTGCCTCCGCATTATTTTGGCAATATTGCGGAAGTGGGCTGGGGAGAAAAGTATATGACATTAAAAGAATTAGAGATAGGGAAGAGCGCTGTTATCCGCACTGTAGGCGGAGAGGGCGCGCTCAGACAGCATTTTTTAGATATGGGTATGATACCCGGAACAGAGGTGACTCTTGTAAAGCTGGCTCCGATGGGCGACCCTATGGAGCTTGAGATACACGGCTATGAACTGACGCTGCGGCTTGACGATGCGGCGCAGATAGAAGTAGAGCCGGTAACTAAACGCAGCGGCAGAGCTGATACGGCTGAAAACATAGCTGAATCACTGCACCCGGGTCTTGGCGAGGGCGGAAAATATCACAGCAAGGACGAGGCCGATCCGCTTCCGGAAGGCACCGTGTTGACATACGCGCTTGTCGGAAATCAGAACTGTGGTAAAACGACGCTGTTCAACCAGCTTACGGGGGCGAACCAGCATGTAGGGAATTTTCCCGGCGTTACTGTAGACAGTAAAAGCGGGCCGATAAAGGGATTTCCAAATACTTCGGTTACGGATCTGCCGGGCATATATTCGATGTCGCCGTACAGCAGTGAGGAGATAGTTTCGCGTAATTTCGTCCTGGAGAATAAACCCAAAGCAATAATAAATATCGTCGACGCTACAAACATTGAGCGAAACCTGTACCTTACTATGCAGCTGCTCGAAATGGACATACCTATGGTAGTTGCTTTGAATATGATGGACGAGCTGACTGCAAACGGAGGGTTCATAGATATCAACGCGATGGAGGCTCTGCTCGGAGTTCCGGTAGTGCCTATATCAGCCGCGAAGAACGAAGGCGTAGACGAGCTCATCAGGCATGCTATCCATATTGCTCAGAACCAGGAACGTCCGTTAAGACAGGATTTTTGCGACAAGAATGACCATAACGGAGCCGTGCACCGCTGTATACATGCCGTTATACATCTTATAGAGGATCACGCGCAGCGCGCTGATATACCGGTAAGATTTGCGGCGAATAAGGCTATCGAGGGAGACCATCTTATCATTAAGCAGCTCGGCCTTGACCAGAACGAGACAGAGCTGCTTGAGCACATCGTGCTGCAGATGGAAACAGAGCGCGGACTCGACCGCAGCGCAGCGATGGCGGATATGAGATTTTCGTTTATAGAAAAGCTGTGCGCGCAGACAGTTAAGAAGCCGCATGAGAGCCGGGAGCATATACGCAGCAGGAGGATAGACAGGATACTTACCGGAAAATATACTGCTATACCTTGCTTTATCGGTATAATGGTGCTTGTATTTTATCTTACCTTCAACGTAATAGGCGCATATCTCCAGGGACTGCTTGAGACGGGGATCGCCGCGCTTACGCAGGCTGTGGACTCAGGACTGACTGCGGCGAACGTGAACGAAGTCGTGCACGGGCTTGTTATCGACGGAATATTTACAGGCGTAGGAAGCGTCCTGAGTTTTATTCCTATAATCGTAACGCTGTTTTTCTTTCTTTCGTTAATGGAAGACAGCGGATATATCGCGCGCGTTGCTTTTGTCATGGATAAGCTCATGCGTAAGATAGGACTTTCCGGACGAAGCATTGTGCCTATGCTTATTGGCTTTGGCTGTACAGTGCCGGCTGTAATGGCGACAAGAACGCTGCCGAGTGAGCGCGACAGGAAGATGACGATACTTATGACGCCGTTTATGAGCTGTTCGGCGAAGCTTCCCATTTATGCTTTTTTTGTAAGCGTTTTTTTTCCGAAGCAGGGCGGTCTTGTAATGGCGGGGCTTTATATACTCGGGATACTTATCGGAATTCTGGCCGCTTACCTTTATAAAGGCACGATGTTCAAAGGCGAGGCCGTTCCGTTTGTTATGGAACTGCCGAATTACCGTATGCCGAGCGTAAAAAACGTTATACAGCTGTTATGGGATAAGGCGAAGGATTTCCTCGAGAGGGCGTTTACAGTTATCCTCATAGCAACGATAATCATATGGTTCCTGCAGAGCTTTGACCTGCAGCTTAACCTTGTTACCGATTCTTCAAACAGCATACTTGCGATGATCGCGGGCTTCTTAGTTCCGGTGTTCGCGCCGCTTGGGCTTGGAGATTGGAGAATATGCACTTCGCTTATAAGCGGATTTATGGCAAAGGAGAGCGTCGTATCTACTCTCGGCATTTTGTTCGGAGGTTCGATATCGACAGCGCTTTCGCCTCTGTCAGCGGCGTCGCTCCTTGTATTCTGTCTTTTATATACGCCGTGCGTGGCGGCTGTCGCGTCAATAAAGCGGGAGCTGGGCTTTAAATGGGCCGTCGGGGTCGCGGTATGGCAGTGCGTAGTCGCATGGATTGCGGCGTTCATCATAAGGCTTATTGGGCTGACAGCGGGGCTTGGCTGAAATATGGATATGGGCTGCAAGATGTTGTATATGAATTTTTGATATAAAATACTTGAATTAGAAGCCTGTTTTTAGTAATATATATACAAATGATTTTTAACGTGGAGGTTTTTTTGTATGCAAGTTTATACATCGGACAGAATTAGAAATGTTGTGCTTTTAGGACACGGGAGTGTCGGAAAAACCACACTTGCAGAAGCTATGGCATATCTTTCAGGAATTACTAATCGTCTCGGAAGCGTTACCGACGGAAATACGGTAAGCGATTATGATAAAGAAGAGGTTAAGAGAAAGTTTTCGATTTCTACATCCTTGATTCCTGTTGAATGGGATAAGGTTAAGATAAATATTCTTGATACGCCCGGATTCTTCGATTTTGTAGGTGAAGCAGAAGAGGCTGCAGCAGCGGCTGACGCGGCTGTTATAGTTGTTTCAGGAAAAGCAGGCGTTCAGGTCGGAACAGAGAAAGCATGGGAGCTTTGCGACAGATACAATCTCCCGCGTATAGTCTTCGTTACGGATATGGATATCGACAATGTAAGCTACCGCAAGGTTATCGAGCAGCTTCAGGAGCTCTACGGAAAGAGGATAGCTCCTATTTACATGCCTATCCGTGAGAATGAAAAATACGTAGGATATGTAAATATCATAAAGGACAAGGGCAGAAGATATACCGAAAAAGATAAAAAGGTAGAATGCGATATTCCGGATTATCTCGAGGAATACAGGGATACATACCGTGAGGCTCTTATGGAGTCTGTTGCCGAGACGAGCGAGGAGTTCATGGATAGATATTTCGGCGGAGAGGAATTCTCGCAGGCTGAAATTTATGCTTCACTCGCTACTAACGTTGCGGACGGAAGCCTTGTTCCTGTCGGAATGGGCTCGCCTATCAATCTTCAGGGCGTTACAAACCTGCTTGACGATATCGTTTCATTTTTCCCGAATCCGACCCAGCTTATCAAAACGGGTCTGGATAAGAACAGCGGCGAAGCGTTTGACGCGGATTATGATTTCCAGAAGCCTAAGAGCGCGGTTGTATTTAAGACTATCGTAGATCCGTTCCTTGGAAAATATTCTCTTATCAAGGTATGCTCGGGCGTTATAAAGAATACGGATACGCTCTACAATGTAAATCAGGATACGGAAGAAAAGCTCAACAAGCTCTATGTTCTTTGCGGTTCAAAGACTATCGAGGTTCCGGAGCTTATGGCGGGAGATATAGGAGCTATTGCTAAGCTTAACAGTGTTAAGACAGGCGACACGCTTGCTACAAAGGCAGCACCGGTAATGTTCAGCCCGATATCTATTTCAAAGCCATATACATGCAAGGCATACAAGGCTAAGAACAAAGGCGATATCGATAAGATCGCGCAGGGCCTTTCAAGAATGTGTCAGGAAGACCAGACTCTCAAAGTTGTCAACGATACCGCGAACAGACAGTCTCTTATTTACGGTATCGGCGACCAGCAGCTTGATATCGTTGTCAGCAAGCTTCTTGACCGGTATAAAGTTGAAGTTGAGCTTGAAAAGCCGAGAGTAGCTTTCCGTGAGACTATCCGTAAGAATTCCGACGTGGATTCCAAATATAAGAAACAGTCAGGCGGACACGGACAGTACGGACATGTTAAAATGCGTTTCGAGCCGTCAGGCGATATGGAAAGCCCGTATGTATTCGAAGAAGAGGTTGTCGGAGGAGCAGTTCCTAAGAACTATTTCCCGGCTGTAGAAAAAGGTCTTGCGGATTCAGTGCTTTCAGGACCGCTTGCGGGATATCCTGTAGTAGGCGTTAAAGTCACTCTTTACGATGGATCATATCATCCGGTAGATTCTTCTGAGATGGCGTTCAAGACGGCTACGACGATGGGCTTCAAAAAAGGATTTATGGAAGCGAGCCCGGTTCTTCTTGAGCCGATCGTAACGATGAGAGTTACAGTTCCGAACGATTATACAGGAGATGTAATGGGCGATCTCAACAAGCGCCGCGGAAGAGTTCTTGGAAT
>DVOP01000154.1 GCA_018713465.1 Candidatus Alectryocaccobium stercorigallinarum
CCCGGTATTTTAAAAGTCGTTACAAATACTCCGTATCCTATCCCAAATATTACTCCAAATGCTATTCCTGCAACTACCGCGATGAAAAGGTTCTGTGTAGCCGCATATACCATCGCCGAACCGCAGCCTACGCAAACCAATATTCCGTCGTAACCGATATTGATGTTTCCCGAAATTATTACGAAGCTGCAGCCGCAGGCTAAAATCGTAACAACCGTGATCTGTCTCAATACATTCGTCAAGTTCGTCTGCGTCAGGAAGTTCGGTGATACAACTGAAGCCACGATAAATAAAACTATCAGGATGAAAAACATTCCGAATTTACTGTAAAACTGAGCTATGCTGAACTGCTTTTTTGTTTCACTCATAACTATTCTCCCTTCTGAAAAACGAGCTTTATATCGCAAGCTTCATTATTGCTTCCTGTGATATCTCTCCGCGCTCAAGCTCTCCGGAGATCTGTCCCTCGCGCATGACTATTACGCGGTCGCTCATTCCGATTACCTCCGGGAGCTCCGAAGATATCATTATTACCGCCATTCCTTCCTCCGCGCAGTCACACATAAGCTGATGTATCTCCGCTTTAGATCCTACGTCTATTCCCCTTGTAGGCTCGTCAAGGATCAGTATCTTTGTGTCTCCCATAAGCCATTTTGCAAGTATGGCTTTCTGCTGGTTTCCTCCGGAAAGCGTCCTTATCTCCTGCGTCGGGCTTGCTGCTTTGACGCGCAGCTTTTTCATCATCGCGTCGGCTTTTTCCGCTTCCTTTTTCTTGTCTATCATAGAAAACTTCGCAAACTGCTTGATAAACGCCAGCGAAATGTTTTCGCGTATTGAACGGATAGGTATTATTCCGTCCGCGCGACGGTCTTCCGAAAGCATTGCTATTCCATTTTTTATACTGTCGGCGCTTTTATTTATCTGTACCGGTTTTCCACCAACTATTATCTCTCCGCTCTCATGCGGATCTATCCCGAATATCGCCCGCATTACTTCCGAACGTCCGGCTCCGACAAGACCCGAGAATCCGAGGATCTCTCCCTTTCTCACCTTAAATGAAATGTTTTTGAAAACACCGGCCTGTGTAAGATCCTTCACCTCAAGTGCGACATCTCCGATCTTTGCATGATTCTTCGGATAAAGATTATCTACCTTTCTTCCTACCATGTTTGAGATTATCTCATCTACCGTAAGCTCTTCTGCCGGTGCCGTAAGTATCCACGAGCCGTCACGGATGACCGTTACTTCGTCGGCAATACGGAATATCTCATCCATTTTATGGGTAATATATATAATAGCTACTCCACTTTCTTTTAGCTTATTTATCTGCTCAAATAATATTTCAACCTCCGCGTCCGCGATAGCAGACGTGGGCTCATCCATGATTATGACGCTCGCGTTTGTGCTTATCGCCTTGGCTATCTCTACTTGCTGCTGCCCGGCGATCGACAATTCCTCCATGAGCTGTGTCGCCTTATATGGGATATCAAGCCTGTCAAGCAGCTCCTGTGTATCATGGTTCATCTTTTTAAAATCGACCAGCTTTCTCTTTGTTAAAGGCTCCCGCGCAAGATAAATATTCTGCGCCAATGTCATCTTTTTGATGGGATTCATTTCCTGATGTATCATAGATATTCCCATCTCTACCGTTTCCATTATCGTTCTTTTTCCGAGTTTTTTGCCTTTATATATAACCTCACCTTCTTCGGCTATATATTCGCCGCTGATGACCTTCATCAGCGTTGATTTTCCGGCTCCGTTCTCTCCGCATATAACATGCACCGCTCCGGATCTTATCTTCAGCGACATCCCGTCAAGCGCACGTACGCCGGGGAACAGTTTAACAATATCATTTAACTCCAATACATATTTATATTCAGCCATATCACGCCCTTCCTCCCTTCCGTTTATACGGGAGGAACCGCCCTGAGGCTGTTCCTCCAAAAATCATTAAACAAAAGAAACTATTTAAAGATATTCGTCAACATTTGAGCTGTCTATAGTGAACACTTCCGGGTTTATAGTGTCCGGATTTTCGCCGCCTTCATACTCGTTAACGATCGCGTCGTACAGAGCCTGTGCCTGTACCTGCGCACTCTGCATAATTGTACAAGCCATATCTCCGTCCTTAACTGCCTGAAGCGCGTCTTCGATTCCGTCTATCGAGCATACCATAACTCCCTCGATTCCAGCTCCCTTTAAAGCCTCTATTGCTGCAAGAGCAGATGTATCATTCCAGCTTACGATAGCGTCAAATTCCGGGAATGACTGGATCCAGTCTTCTGTGATCTGCATTGCGGATTCTGCCATTGACTCAACGTCTATCTGCTGCCATGAAAGAACTTCGATATCGCCGTCTTCATTGATAACGTTTCCGTCCCAGTCTGTCTGGATACGCTCTGCAAGACCGTCAACCATTGCCTGACGTCTGTCGATACATGTCTGATATCCGAGCGGCCCGCCAAGGTACAACACCTTTGCACCCTCTTCAAGGTTTTCATAAGCATACTGAGCAGTCTTTAATCCAAGCTCATAATCAGAAGCCCCTACAAATGTATAGTCACCGCCTGTTGCCGCCTGTGACGAGCAATATACAGACACGCCCTCTTCATTGAACGTATCAACATAATCTACCACCGTGTCACCGTCCTGCGGACAAAGGATCGCAACATCAACTCCCTGCACAAGGAAATTGTCAAGGTCTTCAAGCTGTTTCTGCGAATCACCGCCAGCGTCAGCTGAGATAAATTCAAATCTGTCGTCCGCCTCTACGAGCTTTGCGAACTCGTCTACAACCGCTTTCAGGTAAGTATCCGTATCGTCACGGTTTGAATAACCTATGAGCCAGGTTTCGCCATCTGCCGCTCCGCCTCCTGATGATTCAGAAGTGTCAGCGCTCTCCGATGTGCTTCCTGAAGCGCTTTCTGATGAGCTCTCTGAGGATGAATCAGAACCTCCTCCGCAGCCGGCAAGCATGCCTGCAGCCATAACGCCTGCTACCAACATTGCAATTACTCTCTTTTTCATAAATTTCTCCTTTCTTTAGCTTTATTTAAAAAATCAAAGCCCTTTATATAATATTCAAGCTGCCTTTTTATCAGCCATCATATTCTTGACCGCACGCGTCGCAGCGTCCTTAGTAAGCATATCGACCAGTACCGCCACAAGAACTACCGCTCCTGAAAAAACATCCTGCCAGTACGAGCTTACATTCATAAGACTTAAAAGATTATCTAATATTCCAACGATTGCGGCACCGACAAGGCAGCCAACAACAGAACCTTTTCCGCCGTAAATGGAGCAGCCGCCTATAACAGCTCCGGTAATACCGTCGAACGCATATCCCTCTCCTGCCGTCGGCTGCCCTACACCAAGTCTTGACATAAAGAGTATCGCAGCTGTGGCTACCGTAAGTCCGTCGATGATATACGCTCTTCTTATAACAGAGTCCGCGTCTATTCCTGAGGCTATTGCCGCCTGCCTGTTTCCTCCTACCGCAAATACCTTCCTTCCGAATGTGCTCTTGGTAAGGATAACGTGGCAAATTATTATGACCGCGAACATTATGATAACGTTTATCGGAACCGGTCCTATGTAGCCCTTGCCCAAGACCTCGAACGCCTCTCCCGCGCCCTTTATCTGTACTCCTCCGGATATGATTACGATCGCTCCGCTGACTATACTGTCAAGCGCCAGACCGACAATAAAGCCCGGAACCTTCAGCACCGTAACGCAAGCTCCGTAAATAAGTCCCATCGCAGCGCCAAGCGCTAATCCACCAACTACGGCTATTACTACGTTATCCGTTTTGACCATGAACAAAACGGACATACAGCCCAAGAATGCGATCAAGCCGTCATACGCGAAGTTGATCTGGGCGGTTATCATAACGAAACACGCTCCGCAGGCGATCGTCGTTATGATAACTATCTGTCTTAAAACATTGGTAAGATTTCTCGGGTTTATAAAATTAGGACTCAGCAGCGCAGCTACAATAAACAAGATGACCAAAAGCGTTACTACGCCAAATCTTTGATAAAACAAAGCAAAATTAAATCGCTTTCCGCTTCTTTTATTCATGACCGAAAACCTCCATTTTTATATTCAATACCGCTGCCCCTCCTTCCATATTTTGATCCGCTCGGTTTTATATATAAAAAGTTTAACAAAAAACCACCTTCGGACAACTCACTCAGTTGCCAAAAGGTGGACATTTTTGACTTTTTTCACAATCTGCTTTTCTATCTTCTTGTTTTTATTAGACGTTTTTCAC
>DVOP01000001.1 GCA_018713465.1 Candidatus Alectryocaccobium stercorigallinarum
TTTTATCTCGATAGCGTCGCCGACTTTTACAGCATAAGACGGAACGTTTACCTGCTTGCCGTTTACAAGCACATGCTTGTGGTCAACTATCTGACGCGCTTCTCTTCTTGTTCTCGCGAATCCGAGACGGAAGATAACGTTGTCAAGACGCATTTCAAGCATTGTCATAAGGTTTTCACCTGTCTGGCCTTTCATACGGTCAGCCTTCTCATAGTAGTTGCGGAAAGGCTTCTCAAGAACGCCATAGATGAATTTTGCTTTCTGTTTCTCACGGAGCTGAAGACCGTACTCTGAGATCTTACGGCTGCTGCGCTTTAACTGACGTGTTGATTTTTTATCTATTCCAAGATATACAGGATCCATCCCAAGGGATCTGCATCTTTTCAAAACTGGAACTCTGTTTACTGCCATTATTATGACCTCCTCAAATTAATCAGACTCTTCTGCGCTTGGGCGGACGGCAACCATTGTGCGGCACCGGCGTCACGTCGCGGATACTTGTTACTGTAAGTCCGCAGGCAGCAAGCGCGCGGATAGCCGCTTCACGTCCTGATCCCGGACCCTTAACAAATACGTCTACACTCTTAAGGCCATGAACCTGAGCTGCTTTTGTCGCTGTTTCAGCAGCCATCTGTGCAGCATAAGGAGTTGATTTTCTTGAACCACGGAAACCAAGACCGCCGGCTGAAGCCCACGAAAGAGCGTTGCCTTCCATATCGGTCAGGGTAACAATCGTATTGTTGAAAGAGGACTGGATATGAGCCTGTCCACGCTCAACATTCTTTTTAATACGACGTTTTGTCGTCTTTTTTGTAACTTTAGCCATTTGTATACTAACCTACGCTTTCTTTCAAATTAATAATCACTTCTTCTTATTAGCGACAGTTCTTCTCGGACCTTTACGTGTTCTTGCGTTCGTCTTAGTCTTCTGTCCGCGGACAGGAAGTCCCTTTCTGTGACGAATGCCTCTGTAGCATCCGATTTCCTGAAGACGTTTGATGTTCATCGCTATCTCACGTCTTAAATCACCTTCTACCATCTGTGTTTCATCGATAACAGCGGCGATCTTCTTAACTTCATCGTCGGTTAGATCCCTGACACGTGTATCAGGATTTACCCCTGCTTCCGCAAGGATTCTGTTGGAAGATGATCTTCCAATTCCGTAGATATAGGTAAGTCCTATCTCTACTCGTTTGTCTCTCGGTAAATCTACACCAGCTATACGAGCCATGTGACTTTTCCTCCATTTTCAAATTTTTAAACTGTCTTAATTGGGATGCCGGTATGTACATCCGGTCGCGCTGTGATCTGCACAACGCAACTTTTCCCCGCCGGTTGTGACGGTAGGCGGAGTATTAAGCAATACTATAAGGAGGCGCTCATCTGGCGCATATCCACGAAAAGACTCCTGAAGCAGCCGTTGTTCAGGGCTTTAATGGATCTCTTTATAATATCAACTGCATAAACTTTCGTCCGACTGAGGGTTAGCCCTGACGCTGTTTATGTTTTGGATTCTCACATATTACGCGGATACTTCCTTTTCTTTTAATAACTTTGCATTTATCGCAAATCGGTTTAACAGAAGATCTAACTTTCATGTGAATCCTCCTTTCCCGTATCTCGTATATTTTTGCGCCCGCGAAGGTGGGTTAGTCCCTCCGGCACATAAAGACACGTCATACATTGTACCATCGGGTTTCAACTATTGCAAGGAGTTTTTTTCGATTTTTTTACACTTTTTTCAGCTTCGACGCCGCTACCTCAATATCCTGCCGCGTCGTTATCTTGATATTGTCCTCCGACCCTTCAAACAAATGCACCGGGACATCGGTCTTCCGCTCTATCAGCATAGCGTCGTCGGTTATTATCTCCCTGTCCTCGTCCGTCAGGTCAAAATACGCGCGAAGTATAAGGTCGTATTTGAATATCTGCGGAGTCTGGACCCGCCAGAGGCTCCTCCTGTCCGGAGTCGAAAGCACAACGCCGTCGTTATCGGCTATCTTTATGGTATCGGACGACGGTATCGCGGCTACCGCCGTATCATATTTAAGCACCGTTTCATAACCTCTTCGTATTATATCCCCGGTAAGCAGAGGTCTCGCCCCGTCATGTATAAAAACATAATCCGAAGATATATCGCATACCATAACGCCGGCACGCACCGAATCGCAGCGCGTATCACCGCCGAGCACTATGCCGTCGACCTTGTCGAAGCCGTATTTTCTCACTATCTCCTCGGCGCAAAACTCTATCCATTCCTCCGACGTAACGATAATGACCTCATCTATGATATCGCATTCACAAAGCGCCTTTAAACTGTAATATAAAAGCGGCCTGCCGTTTACTTCAACAAACTGCTTCGGGATACCCGCGCCAAAGCGCTCTCCCTTTCCAGCCGCAACAAGCACTGCGCTGCACATTTTTTTCTCTGCCATCTTTACCTCTCTCCTAACTTAAGGTTCGGTACCGCGTTCAGATCCCAGCCGGCAATATTTCCTTTTAAATATTCGTAATATGCCGCTGAAGCTATCATGGCCGCGTTATCGGTGCAAAGCACGGGAGCCGGACAATAAAATTCGATCTCATTTTCGCGGCACATTTTTTCAAACGCGGCCCTTAAAGTCCCGTTCGACGCAACGCCTCCGGCAAGTGCAAGCTTTTTAGCCGAAAGGTCCTTTGCCGCCTGATATGCGTTGCCTACGAGCACATCTATTACGGCCTGCTGGAACGAAGCCGCAACGTCCGCCTCATTCACCGTCTCGCCTTTCATTTCCGCCTTGTTCAGATAGTTAAGCACCGCGGATTTAAGGCCACTGAAGCTGAAGTCATAAAGCGACTCGGCTATATGCGCCCTCGGAAATTCTATCGCCGCCGGATCTCCTTCTTTTGCTTTCTTTTCTATTTTCGGTCCGCCCGGATAGCCTAAGCCTATTGCTCTCGCCACTTTGTCAAAGGCTTCTCCAGCGGCGTCGTCCCTTGTCCTTCCGAGTATCTCGAATTCGCCGTAGTCCTTAACTATCACAAGATGTGTATGTCCTCCGGATATTATCTCGCAAAGGAACGGCGGCTCAAGCTTAGGATATTGTATATAATTTGCGGAAACATGCCCTTCTATATGATGTACGCCTACAAGAGGTTTCTTTTTGGCAAAAGCAATAGCTTTCGCCTCTGCAACTCCTACTAGCAGCGCTCCGACAAGTCCGGGTCCATACGTGACGCCTATCGCATCTATATCATCGAGCGTAACTTTCGCGTCCGAAAGCGCCTGCTTTATGACCTGATCTATCCTCTCTATATGCTTCCTTGAAGCTATCTCCGGAACGACCCCTCCGTACAGCGTATGTATATCTATCTGGGACGATATCACGTTTGAAAGCACCTCTCTGCCGTTTTTTACGACAGCGGCAGCCGTCTCATCGCACGACGACTCGATCCCGAGTATAAGACATTCTTTCATTTCAAGTCTCCGTTCTCATTGCACGTATCGTCAAAATTCAATTCAGCCGTCATTCCGTCCTCGCCCATTACCGTTTCCGGAAAAACAGCGCGTATCTGCTTTATGTACCATTTAGGATTTGACGTGGCCGGTGAAAAATGCGTGAGCCACAGCTGTTTTACTTTTGCCTCAGCCGCCAGATATGCGGCTTCCTGCATAGTCATGTGTTTGTGCTCCTTCGCCTTTTCTTCTTTATCCTGTTCTCCGTACATTCCCTCGCAGATAAATATATCTGACCCCGTCGCGTTTTCAGTTATGGACTGTACCGGCCGGGTGTCCGTAGTATAAGTGACCTTTATCCCTTTTCGCTCAGGGCCTAATACCATATCGGGCGTATATATCCTTTCGCCATCCTCTACCGTCTGCCCTTTTTGGAGGGGATTCCAGTATTTCAGCGGTATGTCCGCCGCTTTCGCCCTGTCTGCGTCAAACTTCCCTGCCCTTGGAATCTCTATGGAATAGCCGTAACATACGGTATTGTGCCTTACTTTAAACGCAGTTATATTATACCCGTTTTCGACAAACTTCTCGCAGCCGTCCTTAAGCTCATGAAATACCAGTTCAAAAGGAAGCTCCTGCGCTATCACCCTTAAGCACCCTACGACGCGTTCAACGCCCTTTGGCCCTATTATCCTGACCGGCTCCGTCCTGTCGGCGTTCGCCATAGCCAGCAATATTCCCGGCAGGCCGCTTATATGGTCCGCATGAAAATGCGTGAAGCATATGGTATCTATCTGCTTAAAGCTCCAGCCCTGCTTCTGAATGGCTATCTGGGTACCCTCGCCGCAGTCGATCAAAAGGCTGCTCCCGTTATAACGCGTCATAAGCGAGGTCAGCCATCTGTGCGGCAGCGGCATCATGCCGCCCGTACCCAACAAGCATATATCCAACATAAAATCACTCCGAAATCTGTTTTACTGGTCAACGCTTATGTGGTAAGCGCGTATCCATTCATCTATGGCCTTATCTTTGTCCTTTGGCATTTCATACGGCTTTATGCTTTCAATTTTACCAAGAAGCATTGAGACCTGCGTATCTTTTACGCCTAATCTTTTTGCCTCGGCAGCCATTTCGTCCTGTCCGCCGTCAAAATACGCCGCATTCAGATAAGACATAAGGTAATCCCATGACTTTACACATTCGTAAGCCTTGTAGAAAAACTCAAGCGCCTTTCCGCTCTGGAACATTTTCACGTATGCAACCCCGGTATTATAATAAACCGACGCTAGAAATTCCGGCGGTTCATTTTTTATGTCGTCCGCGGAAAGTATTTTTTCATAACATGAAATGCCTCTTTTATATTTTCCGTATTTTACAAGCTCGTCGCCTTTTTTCTTCTGTCTTTCTGTTTTAGACATAGCGTCGAGCGCTTCTATTTTGCCTTTTAACGCACGCAGTTCCCCGTCGGAAAAATAGTGGCTTTTCGTAAATATCCACATAAGCCTTTCGCTTATATTTCCGTCGCCCGCCTCAAGCTTATCGTATTCCCTCTTCACTCCGTCTAAGCCGCACTCGTCAAAAAGCCACTCCGACAGCTTTTCGTCGGCTATGACCTCCGGCGCGAGCGCCGGGTTATTGCTTAAGAACCAGCAAAGCTCCTCGAGCGAATAAATATTTATATGAACGCTTTCTATATATAAAGGCGACTTCGCAAGCGAATGTCCGCAAAGTATATTATTTCCCATTCTGCCTCCGTATCTTACAGCTGATCCGTCCATGTTTTTCCCGACGACGGAAAAAGCTCTCCGAATCCGAGATCCTTCACCGTAACAACACATTTTTCCGCGTTTTCAAAACGCAGCTCGATATGAAGCCTGGTTGTCTTCGGCGGTCTTTCCGGAAGACCTTCAAGCGCCATAGAGTAATTCGCTCTTTTTCCGTCCTCCAGTCTGCTCGTACGAAAGACAAGAGTATTGTCCCCGTTCAGCAGTATATCGCAGCTGTTTTCCGCGTCAAACCAGTTTATTCCAGCGGTTATAAGCGGGTGATACATTGATATCCCGTCCGTCATCAGCTCCATGCCTATATTTTTTCTCACGAGATCTTTCCCCAAATAAAGCCTGTTTTTCAACTGATGAGGGTTCGCCTTTTCAAATGCAGAATAGCACGCCCCCTTCGCAAACAGGTTGTTTCCGTAAAAAACCTTCCTCTGAGACTTGCACAAAAGCTTGAGCGACTCCTTTGCCCACTTCCTGTTAAAGCCGTTTCCTACGAGAAAGAAGCTCGAAAATTCATGGTCTGAAGTATTTTCCTTAATAAAAGCCTCAAAGCAGGCGTCCCTGCTCTTCTCCTCTGCCGGAAGTATATCGTACGCATTGTCGCCGACCGTAACGATAGCAGGTTTTGTCCTCTGGTCAAGATGGAGCCTGCTGTATTTTACCTCGTCGCAGTTAAAGCAAAACAGCCCGACGTCTCTGCTGTATATCTCCTGCTTTTGAAAAAAGGTATGCGCGAAAAAGCTTTCGTCAAAGCTTTGCAGATAAGCCTGTCCGTCTTTAAGTCCGGCGTATTCGAACGCCGACTCCATGACTGACGCGAGCGTTCTGTTCACTGACGGGACCGTCATCACAAAAACGCGCACCTGCCCTGCCGGATCCTTTATTCCGGCGTATATCAGCGCCTGTTTTATGAGCTCTCCGACAACGTCTTTGCAGGGATAAGCCTTACCGTTGTCCTCAAAATCCTGACCGGAAACACAGTGTTCAAGTATGCCGTCAAACAACGTACAGCCTTTTTGCGCCGCGAAGTAGTCCGCTTCTATCCCGTATTTCCACTGTCCGGTCTCTTTTACAAACGCCATATGCGCCGGACTTTCCGCGCGGCTTCCGCCGGCTCGTATCATAACGGTGTCGGCTTCTTTTGTTATTCTGTTGTACGTACACAGACGGACTTCCCTGTCATTGAGTTCCAGCCCGATATAATTTGCTTCTGCCATAAGGCTTTCTCCTTATTCCTTTATCTTAAACAAGCTGTCCGCAAACGCTTCCTGCTTAAGATACTGTTCCATGGCTTTTTCCGCTTTTTGCGGTGCTTTAAGCTTCTTCATCATAAGCATTCTGTTGAGGAGCTGATATTTCGTTCTTCCATGAGTGCTGCTCTCCTCAGTCACAAGGATCTTAGTCTTTGTATCATATGTCCTGTCAGGCAGGTTCACAGTACAGTAATAACTCAGCTCTTCCCCGTAAAACAGAAGGAATTCCCTTACATACAGTCCCCGTATGCTTTCACGCATTGGCTCGCTCTTCCACTTTTCGTCCGCTCCGCCCGGCCTGTCGGTCTTATAATGTATGATGACTTTTATTCCGGACGGGAAACATTCCTGCGCAAAGACCTTGTCGTCCAGCTCGCAAAGCTTCGTAATATCCTGCGGAAGCTTTTTGAAAAAATCAAAGCGCAGATTTCTCTCTTCGCAAAATTCCACGATCTTCTTCAGTGTTTCCTCTTCTGTTTCCGAAATCTTTGTCTCCTCCGACCTGTATTTTACAAGCGCTATATTCCTTATGGTGCTTTCATTCAAACTAGACGAACAAAGTCTTTCGATTATCCGCGCCGTACTGCCGGATATCTTTCTTTCCCTGAGCAGATAAAAGAGCGAGAGCATATTCAGATAAGCTTTCCATACCTGAGGCTTGCCGCCCTTCTTTATATAATTTTCAAGTATGCGCTCACACGACGCTGTGGTTTTAATGACGAACATCGAAAGGAGCAGATATCTTTCTTCTACATAATATGTATCCATTTCGAACCCTGTCATCTTTTTCCAGAGCTCCTCGCAGCCGTCTATGTCAAATATTCCGTGAACGCTTATATATTCAAGTATATCGTCGTTAAAGCAGCCGTTCCTGTATACCTGCAAGGCAAGGTCAAGCACATCGTCGTCCTTTTCACGGCGTACCTCCTTTATTTTCGCAACGGCAAGCTTCATAAGCACCGGCGTGCTTATGCCTTCATATCCTAAATTCTCGACAAGCCTGAACGCTTTTTTATATTGGCCGAAGCACATCAGGAACTCAAATGTCCTCGCCTTATCGACGCGTCCGTATGTCAGCTCCTTCATGCTCTCGGCGTACGTCAAAAGCCCCCAGTCGTCGGAATTCTTTATGAAATAATTTATCAGCTTTTTACGCGTCTTGTCCCTGTATTCGCGCGTGAAAAATATATTCTCGGCAGCCTTCCATATATTCAAAAGATTGTGGCGGTTTATGTCGGTCTGCCATATGCGTTCATGGCAGCAGTAAAGCTGCATTCCGGTATCCCATACCCCGAACAGCATGCATGTTTTCGCAAGCTTTTCAACGTCCATAAGCTCTTTAAGCTCATAGTCCACGGTCGCCGCGAAGCGTCTTTTCTTATCGTCTTCGAAAAGCAGACAGACGTCTTTGCCGTATATCTTAGGATACGCCGTTCCGTCGGTCAGCGCGTACGCCTGCATATCGTTGAGCGCCATGTGGCATACTATCACTTTTCTTATGTTCGAATTGCTGCACGTAAGCTTATGGTTAAACAATACTCCCGAAAGATAGCCCGCTGTTTCAGCGTCCTGGCAGTCTTCAAAAAATTCTTTATAGAGTATCGCGTAAAATTCATTTATGCGCCCTGCTTTCAAAGACGTATGCGCGAAATTCCTCGCCGCCTGTTTATAATTTTCATATGACAGCGGGTCGTTTTCCTTGTCGCGCACGATGCTCGCGTAGAGAAATGCTTTCTTCCTCTCTCCTATGGACATCGTATATGAAAAATACAGCTTTACCGGCATCGGAAACGGCTCGTCAAGATTTTCCGGCTTGGTTTCCAAATAGTATTCATACAGACGCGTAAGCCTTATATTCTGTTCAACAGCCATTTTATACCATTTGTGATATACCGGATCCGACGGTCTGTCGTTCATTATATGGCGGCATACCGCCTCCAATATCTCCCTTGAGCCGTATTTTTCATATCCTGCAGCAAGCAGCTTATATAACGCAGGTTTAAATCCCTTTACGTTAGACGTAAGGAACGCCGCGCGCAAAAGCAGGCTTTCCGATAAAAGCCCCTCTTTCTGCGCAAAGCTCAATACCCTTATCATAAACGGAGACAGTCTTCTAAGGCGCGATTCCTGCGTATCCAATATCTTCCACGCTCTAAAAAAAAGAAACGGACTGCTGCAGCCAAGTTCATATACCCTTTCAAGCTCAGACAAGCCTTTCTGCGAATTGGCTTCTTCCTCGCCCCCCTCGTTAAAATAAAGCTCAAGTATAAGATAATTCGCCGGATCAAGCTGATGATACGCGTACAGCTGCGGCGCGATATTCCTTTTCTCGTCCGGAAGTATGTCGGCTTCTTTCGCAAGATAGAGATATACGCTCTTTTCCCACGGCTCCTCAATCTTTATCTGTCCGGTTTTTAGCGGCCATAAAAGCGACGCCAGCTTTGCCTTTTCCTCCTGGCAATAGGCAAGATACCCCTCTGCAAAAAGCGTAAATGTATTTTCATGCTCCTCTTTTATCTCGCTGATATACAGTTTCGCATTGTCATACCACGTACGGTAATCCAGCTTTTTAAGGTTTAGCGCAAGAAACTCCCTGAAAAGCTTCAGTATCCTTTCTTTTATAAATCTCGAC
>DVOP01000155.1 GCA_018713465.1 Candidatus Alectryocaccobium stercorigallinarum
AAGCCCAACTTCAGAGGAACCGGGCTGGAACCGGGAATCCGCCTAGTGTACTGGCTCATTTATGAAGCCGACATACCGATTGCTCCATCATGATACAGCTTAAGCAACAAGATGGATCATTCCTTCCTGGCTGTAAGGGATATTAACCATAAATATATTGTAGTAGAAAAAAGGGAGGACGCCATGAATTCATTTACTTTCTACTCACCCACTAAAATCTACTTCGGAAAAGACTCCGTTTCAGATATCGCCAAACACGTATCTGAATTTAGCCCCTCAAAGGTACTTATCGTATACGGCGGCGGCAGCGTTAAAAGAAGCGGCCTTTTAGAAAAAATTGAAAAGGCTTTGGACGACGCAAAAATATCTTACGATGAATTCGGCGGCGCCAAACCCAATCCGACACTTTCACATGCATATGAAGGAATAGAGTTCGCGAAAAAGATAAACGCCGACTTTGTTTTAGCAGTCGGCGGCGGCAGTGCTATAGACACAGCTAAAGCTATCGCCCACGGTACAGCTGATCCCGATATCGACATATGGGACGGATTTTTAGGAAAGATCAAAATAGCAAAGACTCTTCCTATAGGAGTTATACTTACTATCCCCGCGGCAGGCAGCGAAAGCAGCGATTCAGCGGTATTAACTAATGAAGAAACAGGACAAAAACGCGGACTTTCCACAGATTTCAACCGTCCTAAATTTGCAGTCCTCGACCCAACACTTACATTTACCCTGCCCGACTATCAGGTAAGCTGCGGAACGACGGATATAATGATGCACACTCTCGACCGCTATTTCAATCCGCTTGACAACGAACTCACAGACGCCATTGCGGAGGCGCTTTTACGCACAGTCATAAAAGCCGGACTGGAAGCGCACGAAAATAAAGAAAACTATGAGCCAATGAGCGAACTGATGTGGGCAGGCAGCCTTTCCCACAACGACCTTACAGGTCTCGGCGGCAAAAAAGACTTTGCGGTACATCAGCTCGGCCATGAGCTTTCGGCAAAGTTCGACTTAGCCCACGGCGCGTCGCTTGCAACCATGTGGGGAAGCTGGGCGCGCTACGTATATGACGCTAAACCGTCACGCTTTGCGAGGTACGCGAGAAATGTTTGGGGAATAAACGAAAAAGACGACGTGACTGCTGCTCTTTCAGGCATACAGGCTACCGAAAGCTATTTCAAATCAATAGGAATGCCGATATGCTTCTCTGACAGCATAGGAGTTCAGAGCGAAGAGATAGTACGCGAAATGGCTGACCGCTGCGTACGCTATGGCGAGCGCACTATCGGAAGCTTTAAAGTGCTTAACGGCGACGACGTATACAAAATATACACCGCCGCAAATCACTGAGCAAATACAGGATATTGCTAATACATTCTAAAATATCAAGCCAGAAATTCATAAAACATAAACTCACGGCGCGGCCACATGACTGGCCGCGCCGTAAAAAAATTTAAAAATAGTGAAACTACTCATTATAAACCGGCACTTTTTCCCAGTTTCCGCTTTTCTGCGCCTTTATAAGCACGTCAGAAACAAGACACGCGGCATATCCGTCTGTTGAATCAGGAGCAGCTTCTTTCTTACTTCCTCTGATATTATCTATCCAGCATTGCAGCTCCTGTTTATAGGCGGTCACAAATCTCTCTGTCCAGTCCTCCGGGATCGCCTGGGCGCATTTAAGATATGAGCGGACAAGAGGTTCCGCCGCAACCGGCAGACGTATCGTTCCCTTTTCGCAAACTATTTCACATAAAATTTCATACCCGTAATAGCTGTTTCCGGATACTTCCACATCTATCAGCACGCCGCTGTCAGACTGCATTAAAACAAGCTGCGGGTCTTTACAGTTTTCTCCTGCAAAGCATGTGGAACGCGGGAAACGCACCGACACTTCTCTTATATCCTCACCCAAAATATAACGGCATATGTCTATCTCATGTATAGCGATATTTGTAATATGCTGTTCAGTAGTATGATCCTTGGGATGGCTTCTTGTCCGGCTTATACAATGTATCATCAAAGGCGCCCCAAGCTCTCCGGAATCGAGTATTCTTTTCATTTTAATATAGTCAGAATCAAAACGGCGCATAAATCCCACCTGGACGAGCTTTTTCGCCGACAGCTTTTCAGCCTCAATGATCTTAGAAGCATCAGCTATATTTGTCGCCAACGGCTTTTCGCAAAAAACAGGCTTTCCCTCTTTTATACATTTTAAAACATATTCTGCATGTGTATTATCCCATGAAGCAATTATGACCGCGTCAACCTCCGGCGAGCCAATCAGCGTATCAGCAGTTTCCATTATCCGCGCGCCGTATTTATCCGCAACAGCCCTCGCCCGTTCAGCATTTACATCGTATACCGCTTCAAGACGCGCTCCCTCGACATATGAAGCAATATTGTGGGAATGCGTACTTCCTATATTGCCTCCTGCTCCGATTATCCCTACGGCTATTTCCCTCTTATTCCCCATTTCATTCTCCTTTGTTCTTTTTATTTTCTAAATACGCATTATGCAGCATTATGCAAAATTTCAGGCTCATCGTACCGTCATGCGCGGTCGTTTCCGGTGCTCTTCCTGTGCGGATACAATCTATAAAATCGTCCATTTCGGCTTTAAACGCTTCCTTCCAGCGCATAATAAAATCCTCCTGGCACTCCTCCACATACCCCTCCTGACTAAACGCAGAAAGATAATTGCGTCTCGGCACAGAATTGATACGTAAAGTTCCCTTTGTGCCGACTATTTCACTTTCCACATGGCTGCATGTCGCCGTCCGCCCTACCTGAATATATGCCGCTGTATCATTATCGAATTTTGTAAGCGAAAAGCCGTTATCATAATCATTATACTTAGCCAGCTCCTTACAGACATAGGCGTCGCCAAGCGCGAACGAGCTGACCGGCTCGCCCTCAAGGAACCAGCGCGCAAGATCTGTGTCATGGCTTCCCATTTCAATAAACCACGGCGCATATATTCCGTTTTTTACTCCCTCAAGATGATATCCAAGCACACTTGCAGGATCGAGCGACACGCCCTTAAAAAGGATCGGCCTTCCTATTTCCCCGGCAAGTATCTTACGCTTGGCCTCTGCATACGACGGATCAAATCTGCGCATAAATCCCAACGTAAAAAATTTATCGCTGTTATTTTCTACTGCTTTTTCTATCTCTTCACATTCTTCCACTGTTTTGGCAAGCGGCTTTTCACAAAAAATATGTTTTTTCCAGCGGCATGCCGCCAAACACGCGGCTTTTATGCGCGCCGGCTCCGCTGGCTATTACAACGGCATCTATTTCCGGATTAGCCATCATGTCGTCCGTATCTGTATATCCGTATTTAATATCATACTTTCTCTGCGCTTCTTCGACCTTGCTCTTTGTACGAGCGCATACGGCTATGACTTCGGCATACGGATTACTGATGATATTTTTAAGATGTATCTCTCCCATCATGCCCAATCCGATGATACCAAATTTTATTTTATCCATATCATTCCTCCGTAGATACATATTTTTTGCTTGGAACTGTAGTTACTTGTATATAATATTAATAAGCCTGTTATTGTCTTGTTTTATATAATATAGTAATATTAATACGCTTATATGTCACGCTCTGTATTTGCTATAAATATGCAAAATTTGCTGTAATGAGGTGAAATGATTTGAATATAAAACATCAGGGTGTCATTCCCTTTGAATCTGGTATCATAGAAAAACATGGCATATATTTTCACGAACCGTCAGCCTTTGCCATGCAAAATCTCTTCTATGCACTTTTTGGCGCGGAATATCTGTGTTCTTACCCCTATAAAGTCGACAGAAAAAATTTAAACGCTTTTCTGATCTTTTTTATAAAAACCGGAAAGCTTCATTTTGAATACCGCGGGCATTCCTTTGAAGCAAAGGAAAACTCTGTTGTACTTGTCGACTGTAATTTCCGGCACAGCTATTATGCCTCTGAACCCACACGTTTTTTATGGTTTCACTTTCACGGCTGCGCGTCATCTGCTTATTGCGAGCTTTTATACAAAAATTCCGGCTGCGTTTTTGATAACCAGCACAATATCGAACATTATTTTTCCGACATTTTAAATATGCTGCCGGAAAACTCCTTAGCCGATGATAAAATATCCGTTGCGATACATAAGCTCCTTGCCGAACTGAACAAAAACAACCGCACACAAGCCGTGCTGTCTCCTCCCATTATTAAAGTCCAAAAATTTATGAAGGAGCATTTCACAGAAAATATTTCCGTCGAAGACGCCGCCAGACACGCAGCGTTATCACGATATCATTTTTCAAGACAGTTTTTAAAGGAAACAAAAATGACTCCCCGCGATTATCTGCTTGATCTGCGTATCTCATACGCAAAAAACCTGCTCGTCAACAGCACAGACAGCATAGAGCAGATAGCTTTCAAATGCTCGTTTTATTCATCATCAAACTTTATACGCGCATTCAAGCAAAAAACAGGCATGACACCGAACAAATTCCGAAATATAGCATAAAAGAAGCTGCCGCATTACGCGACAGCCTCTTTTTATAATAGATAAGGAAATGATTTAGTTCTTCTTAGCATTCTTTCTCATATCGAGTACAACGGCGATGATGATGATCGCGCCCTTAACAACGTTCTGCCAATATGCGTTAACGCCCATAAGAAGCATGATATTCTTAACAACACCGAGGATGAAGATACCTGCGATAACACCAGTGATCTTAGCAACACCACCTGTCTGTGATGTTCCACCGATCGTACAAGCAGCGATCGCGTCAAGCTCGTAGTTAAGACCGAATGAAGAGTTACCTGCGTTTGAACGTGCAGCAAGGAGAACTCCTGCGAAGCCTGAGCAGAAACCAGCGATCGTATAAACGATAACCTGGTTCTTCTCAACCTTGATACCTGCAGCTCTTGCAGCCTGCTCGTTGCCGCCGATAGCGAAGATGTTCTTACCAAATCTTGTGTAGTTAAGAACGAATCCGCTGACTGCAAGGAAAGCAGCGAGGAATATAGCAAGCATCGGGATCGGTCCCAACATACCCTGTCCTAAGAACTTGAAGTCGTCTCTAAGCTCCGGAACCGGATATGCGTTTGTATAGATCTGAGCAGCAGCTCTTACAATAAGCTGTGAGCCAAGTGTTGCAATGAACGGCGGGATCTTTGTATAAGCAACAAGAAGTCCGTTCATAAGTCCGAAGAGCATACATACAGCAACGCCGGCAAGGATACCTACGATAATAGGAAGCTCAAGGCCTTCATACATAGCTCCTGAGTAAGTCGTCTTCTGAACAAGTGATGCACAGATAACTGACGAAAAGGCTACCATTGAACCAGCTGAAAGGTCGATACCTTTTGAAAGGATCGTCCACATAGCGCCCGCGCAGATAACGCCGGTAACAGCCTCCGTAGTAACGACTGACGTAAGGTTGGACCGTGTAAAGAAGTTAGGTGAAATAATAGATGCAATAATGATTATCGCGATCAATACAACCCATATTGTATTGTCTTTTGCAA
>DVOP01000156.1 GCA_018713465.1 Candidatus Alectryocaccobium stercorigallinarum
GTTCATTTTAAGTACCTCCATGATGAAATGAATTTTAGATTTTACAAATGATATTATCTGATTCTTAAAACAGGATTATATAAATCCTTAAGATTTTTTTAATAGCATAAAAAGGTAATGAGAAGCGGAAACATACGGACATCCCAGCGATATCGTATTTATATAATACAGGGCAGCGAATTTGTTTAATAATACAGATTGACAGATATTTACTATAATTGTAGTATATAATCAAACAACGACAATTGTAGTGGATAACGCGAGGTAAAATGATGAAAAAAAATATACCTAAATTACCGGCGTCGGAATTGAAGATAATGAAGGTCTTATGGGACGGGCATGCGGAAATGACGAGGCTTGAGATCGAAGCCGAAATAAAAGAAGAGGAACGTCTTGCGCCGACTACGATAAATACTTTGCTTTCAAGGCTGGAGGAAAGAGGTTTTATCAGCGTGAAGAAACAGGGTAAGACCAATTACTATACGCCTATAGTTTCGAAAAAAGAGTATCAGAGACGCGAAAGTCATTCTATAATAGACAACCTTTTCGACGGTTCGCTTGCCGAATTTGTAACGTCGTTATATGACGGAAAGAAGATACCGGAAGAAAAGGTCGCGGAGTTAGAAGATTTCATACAGTCGTTTGAAGATGAGCTTTGACAGGCGGTTTTTAACGGACTTTCAATGGAAATGAGGTGGCCCTATGATATTGGACATGCTGAAAACCAACGTGCTCGCAGCGGCAGTCATATTGCTGACGGTTTTGCTGGCGCGTGTTTTGAAAAACAGATATTCGGTAAAGTGGAAATATATCACGTGGATAGCGGTAGCGGTTTTCCTGCTTATTCCCGCGCAGGTTTATTCGGTGGCTCCGATCATAGAAGTGAATATACCGCAGAATATATATACCGAAACAAATTCGGAAATACTGTCGGAAACAATTGCGGAAAGCTCTACAGATCCGGAAGGCACAGGAAAGACTGATACAGTTGCAGGCGGGATACAGCCGGACAGCATTTCAAGTTCAAACCAGTTGAATGAAACAGATGAACGATTTTCGAAAAACACGGCAGGCACTGTGCGTGTAGTCGTTTCTTTGGAAACGGTGTTGAATGTTTTCGCGTTTGTCTGGATCGACGGAATAGGGATAGCGTTAGTCGTATTTTTTGTAAGGCACAGTCTTGCAATGAAAAGGCTCAAGATATTCAGGACAGACAAGCTCCCGTCTTTTTATAAGGAGATATACAGACAGACCGGCGAAAAGATGAATATCAAAAAGTGTCCGGCGCTTTATATAAATGAAGATATAAACAGCCCGCTGCTCGCCGGCGTATTCAAACCTCGTCTTTATCTCCCGGAAACAGAATATTCGCCGTCGGAACTCGAACTGATATTTCTTCATGAGCTGAACCATTATAAATATAAGGATATCGTTTTTAAAATTTTTCTGCAGACAGTAAGAACGATATACTGGTTCAATCCTGCGCTTATTCTTATGACGCGCGAGGCAGAAAGAGATATCGAGTCTATCTGCGACAGCAGGGTCATGGGCTATGTTGAGAAAAAAGAAGGCAGGACGGCATACGGCAAGCTATTATTGAAAACAGCCGTGGAGATAAATCCGTACGGCGCGGCTGCGGCCGGCCTTAACGACGGCGTGGCTAAATTTAAAGAAAGGGTGGGGTATATGATGAGATCGGAAAAATTGAAAAGAGGATTGCCCGCGGCGGCGTTGATGGCGGCGGTACTTTTTGTTTCGGGAAGCCTTATCGGGTGTTCGCTGGGACCGGGAACGGCGTCTTTATCTGAAAGTTCTCAAAGCGGTGAAGAGACGTTGAGCTCGTCATCGTCTGCTGCCGACAGCCCGGGAACTGCTGAAACTTCAATTGCATCTTCTATTGATGAGGAATTTCTCGCTTCTTCATCATCGGTTGCCGACAGCTCGGAGACTTCCGAAACTTCAGCTTCTTCTTCAGTTGACGAGGAATTGGTCGCTTCCTCATCATCGATTGCCGACAGTTCGTATGAGGAAACCTCCGAAACTTCAGGTTCTTCTTCTGTCGATGTCGAGCCGGAAGATGATGACACATCTGAATTTCAGTATACCGCGGTTCCGGCGCAGTACAGATTGTACGAAGTGACGTACGTAGATTCCAGAGGGCATACGGGTCTGACGCTTGAAGACGGTCTGCCGGAAGATGTGTATCAGATAGAAATTTCAAATGTTACTTCAACGTCGTTTGATTTTTCCATAATACACTGGAACTGGGTAGAAGATAAGATTCTGGATACTCCGATAGAAAACGCTACGGCGGTATTTGTAGGCGACGGAACAGAAGCGAGATATTTGGACGATGAATTCGATCTCGTATTCATGTTTCCGGATATTCACAGCGCCCTGCCCGATGTGGCGGATATAGAGGTGCACGGATATAAGCCGATGGAAGGAGAGACATATTCATATAATGGTATTCCGGGACATGAATTCAGCTGAATTTCGATATGCGTCCGGCAGATCGAAAGTTGGTTTATTGGACGGAAGCCCGGTTAAAAAAATAAGCGTACGGTTCATGCAGGCCGTACGCTTTTGTATTTTGAGTTGTTCAATTTTGATAAGCAGTGTATAATACACAAAAACCGTGCGCCTTACTTCGAAATACTACCGCAGACGTTACTTTTACAGTTAACTCGGCTCAGGCGACCTTGCGGCACACACGGATTTTCACTTAGTGCTGCTGCATTCCTGCCCTGACACGGTTCATGAGTCCATGTTGCGCAAGACCCAAACGTCAACGCCACTTATAAAAGGCGGCTCCGCGACGCGTATCCCTCTGTTCGGCATCACCCCTGCTATAGCGGATTGCAGGTACAGGGCACCGCTGGCTCCCCGGCTGCACGGATTTAGAAAGTATAACTTGCATTCGCGGATTTGTCAATTCAAACGCGGTTTATACTATATTAATAAAAATATTTTTGACCGCAAGATATAAATAGTATATGATATCAAGGTCGAAAAGTCATGCTGCTAATGTTTACATTAGAAAGCAGTTTATAAAGAGGTTTTATTTTGGGCTATACAGCGTTATACAGAAAGTTCCGTCCGTCCGAATTTGAAGACGTAAAGGGACAGGAACATATCGTAACAACTCTTAAAAACCAGATAAAGGCAGACAGGGTAGGTCATGCGTATCTGTTCTGCGGAACACGCGGAACGGGTAAAACCACCGTTGCGAAAATTTTCGCGAAAGCGGTAAACTGCGAGTCTCCCGTAGACGGAAGCCCGTGCGGAAAATGCGCGTCATGCAGAAATATCGCGCAGGGCATATCTACGAATGTTATCGAGATAGACGCCGCGTCCAATAACAGCGTTGACAATGTGCGCGAGATAAGAGAGGAGGTCGCATACAGACCTACAGAGGGAAAATATAAGGTTTATATAATCGACGAGGTCCATATGCTTTCGACAGGAGCTTTCAACGCGCTGCTGAAAACGCTTGAAGAACCTCCTGAATATGTTATATTTATACTTGCGACTACCGAGGCGGCGAAAATACCTGTAACGATACTTTCGAGGTGCCAGAGATATGATTTTAAGCGAATGAGCGTTGATACGATAGCGGCAAGGATAAGCGAGCTGCTCAATAAAGAGGGCATAAAGGCAGACGAAAGAGGCGTAAGGTATATCGCGAGAATGGCTGACGGCTCGATGAGGGACGCGCTCAGCCTGCTCGAAGAATGCGTTTCATGTTATATAGATGAAGAACTTACTTATGAAAAAATACTGAACGTGCTCGGTACGGCAGACGTAGAACAGCTTCAGAAAGTCCTGGACTGTGTTATCAACCGGGACGTGGACGGCTGTATAAGAGCGCTTGACGGATTTGTCAGAGAAGGCAAGGAGATGACATATTTTGTCTCGGATTTTACCTGGTATCTGAGAAATCTGCTGCTCATAAAAAATTCCAAAGATCTTGAAGACATACTCGATATGTCATCTGAAAATATCGCGGCGCTTAAAGAAAGGAGCGAGCACATCGATAATAATTCGATAATGCGCTTCATACGTATCTTTTCGGAGCTGACCGGAAGCCTGAGGGGGATAACCCAAAAGAGGATATATGTCGAGATGGCGCTCATAAGAATGTGCCGTCCCCAAATGGAAGCCGATATGGATTCTGTTTTACAGAGGCTTAAGGACATAGAAGACAGGATTGAAAGCGGCGAGTTTGTTATGAATATGCAGACACCGCAAAAAGAGCCTGTCGGTATGCAGGAAGCTCCAAAGCCCGAGGTAAAAGAAGTAAAAAAAGCGGCGCCTGAAGATCTGGTGAATATATGCCGCAGCTGGAGGAAGATAATATCTTTGGTCGACAGTCCGGTAATAAGGGAATTTCTCTCAAAAGCCGAGATAAAATATAACGGCGCTACCGGAGAGAATAAGCTTTATATCGTGACCGGAGACGAGACCGGCTTTATGCTTCTTAAAAGAGACGAATCAAGAGAAGAAATACTTAAGGCTATAGAACAGGCGACCGAGAGGGCTGCCGAAATAGAATTTGTTAAGAAAAATGAAAAAAATAACAGTCTGACCGGTATCCCGCTGGATAAAAGAGTGCAGGAAGTAATAAATATGCCGGTCGAGATGGAATAACAGGAGGAAGAAATGGCAAAAAGAGGCGGATTTCCCGGCGGAATGGGAATGGGCAATATGAACAACCTTATGAAACAGGCACAGAGAATGCAGCGTCAAATGGAAGAGCAGCAGAAAGCGCTTGAGGAAAAAGAGTTTACCGCGTCCGCGGGCGGCGGCGTTGTTGAAGTAACTGTTACCGGAAAGCGCGAGGTAGTCAAGGTCAGCCTTAAAGAAGAGGTAGTCGATCCTGACGATATCGAAATGCTTGAAGACCTTATTACGGCTGCTGTGAACGAAGCGCTCAGGCAGGTCGATGAGGCGAGCGCCGCAGGAATGTCCAAGCTTTCAGGAGGACTCGGAGGCTTCGGACTTTAATGGAATATTTCAGCGGACAGATGAAAAACCTGATAGAAGAGCTCGGAAGACTTCCGGGCATAGGGCAGAAGACTGCGCAGAGGCTGGCGTTTCATATCGTAAATATGCCTGCCGAACACGCGAACGCCCTTGCCGACGCTATCAGGAACGCAAAGCAGGATATCCATGAATGCAGCATATGCCATACGCTGACGGATCAGGAGATATGTCCTATATGCGCAGATGAAAGCAGGAACCATAAGGTAATCATGGTGGTCGAAAACCCGAGGGATCTTGCCGCGTATGAAAAGACCGGAAAATACGACGGCGTATATCATGTGCTTCAGGGCGCTATATCACCCATGCTCGGGATAGGGCCGGACGATATCAGGCTCAGGGAACTTATATTAAGGCTTGAAGAGCCGGTGGACGAAGTGATAATCGCGACAAATTCCAGTCTTGAAGGTGAGACTACGGCGATGTATATAAGCAAGCTTATAAAACCAACCGGGATAAAAGTGACGAGGATAGCAAGCGGAGTGCCTGTAGGAGGAGATATAGAATATATCGACGAGGTAACTTTGCTCAGGGCACTGGAAGGAAGAACAGAACTTTAAATAATGGCTGTTATAGAACTCAGTAAAGTAAGGATAAAGCTTAAACGTATAAATAAATTAAAAAGGCCTGCGAAGAAGCTTATTATATTCGGAGTCCTTGCTTTGTGCGTGGT
>DVOP01000157.1 GCA_018713465.1 Candidatus Alectryocaccobium stercorigallinarum
TAAAAATAGTGTTAGATTTTCAGCCCGACAAAGATCGGGCTCTAATAATAAAGGGAAGAATATATGAGTGATTTAATAAAAGTCATGCCGGTGATCGCGCTGCGGGGCACGATAGTAATGCCGGATATGATAATGCATTTTGATATAAGCCGCAGCAAGTCAATAAAAGCTGTTGAGAAGGCTATGCTTCTTGACCAGCGGATATTTCTTGTCGCGCAGAAGGATATAAACGTAGACGATCCGAATATAGACGATGTGTATAAGTATGGAACGATAGGAACAATAAAGCAGGTATTCAAGCTTCCGAATAATCTTATACGTGTGCTCGTGGAGGGCAATACGCGCGCTCAGCTTATCGAATTCGTTTCCAGGTTCCCGTATCTGGAGGCGGAGATAATACCGTTTGAAGATACTCAGATACGGTTTGAGTCCGAAGAGCAGAAAGAGGCTATGCGCGGAGAACTTCGGGATCTGTTCATACAGTACGCAGAGGTGAGCATGAAGATAAGCCGCGACCTTGTGAATCAGATCGTAGAGAGCGACAGCGTCGAGAAGATGGTAAACCAGATAATCGTCCAGATACCATGCACGCTTGAACAGGAGCAGGAGCTGCTTGAGGCCATAGACCCGAAAGTGCGCTATGAGCGCGTATGCGATTTGCTTGCACATGAGGTAAACGTCTATAATATAAGAAAAGAACTCCAGGAGAAAATAAAGCAGAGTCTGGATAAAAACCAGCGCGATTATATCCTGCGTGAACAAATAAAGATAATACGCGAGGAGCTTGGAGAGGACGATTCACAGTCGCAGATTGACGAATATAAGAAAAAGGCTTCCGAGCTTATAGCGCCAAAGGCCGTAAAGGAAAGGATATTAAAAGAGATAAGCCGTCTTGAAACATACGGCAGCAACAATCCTGCCGAGGGAGGCGTTATAAGGGGATATATCGAAACGCTCCTTTCGCTGCCGTGGGATAAGATGTCTCAGGACAACGAGGATATTTCAAGAGCAAGGAAGATACTTGAAGAGGATCATTACGGCCTTGAAAAGATAAAAGAAAGAGTCCTTGAATTTTTGGCTGTAAGAACGCTGAAGAAGAAAGGCGAAAGCCCTATACTCTGTCTTGTAGGACCGCCCGGAACCGGAAAGACTTCAATAGGAAAATCGATCGCAAGGGCGCTGGATAAAAAATACTTAAGGATAAGCCTTGGAGGAATCCACGACGAGGCAGAGATAAGAGGACACAGACGCACGTATATCGGAGCCATGCCAGGACGTATCGTCGAGGGGCTTCGTCAGGCAGGCGTGAAAAATCCGCTTTTCCTTCTGGACGAGATAGACAAGGTCAGCAGCGATTTCAGGGGCGACACGTCGTCGGCTCTTCTTGAAGTGCTGGACCCCGAGCAGAACGTAAGATTTTCGGACCATTATATAGACATGCCGATAGATCTTTCTGAGGTATTGTTTATAGCGACCGCGAACAACGCCGCGAATATCCCGCGTCCGCTCCTTGACAGAATGGAGATAATCGAGGTCACAAGCTATACGGAAAACGAAAAATACCATATAGCGAAAGAACATCTCATACCAAAACAGATGGACGCCAACGGAATAGCTAAAAAAGAGCTTTCTATAACGGACAAGGCTATAGGCGAGATAATATCCGGCTATACGAAAGAGGCCGGCGTAAGACAGCTTGAGCGTTATATCGGAAAGATATGCCGCAAGGCAGCGCTTATGATGAAAGAGGAAGACCGGAAGAAGGTTTCGGTAGGCGTAAATAACCTTAAAGACTTCCTCGGCAGGATAAAATACCACGCCCAGAAAGCCAATCCGAAGCCGGAGGTAGGAATAGTCAGAGGACTGGCGTGGACGAGCGTCGGCGGCGAAACCCTGCAGATAGAAGTAAACATAATGCCGGGCAAGGGAGAGTTAAGGCTTACCGGACAGCTCGGCGACGTGATGAAAGAGTCGGCGATGGCGGGAATAAGCTATATCCGCTCTGTTGCTAAGAAATACAATATAAAAGACGAATTTTTCACGGATAATGATATACATATACATATCCCCGAGGGCGCAGTGCCTAAAGACGGACCGTCGGCAGGCATAACTATGGCGACGGCAATGCTTTCGGCGATAACGAACATTCCGGTATACGCGGACGTGGCGATGACCGGAGAGATAACCTTAAGAGGACGCGTTCTTCCGATAGGCGGACTCAAGGAAAAAATGCTGGCGGCAAAGAAAGCTGGCATGAAAAAAGTCGTTGTGCCGCATGAAAACCAATCGGACGTTCAGGAAATGGACGAGGAGATAACCGGCGGAATGGAGATCGTATTCGTTGAAAAAATGGATCAGGTTATTAAAGAGGCTTTTGTAAATGATAGTAAAAAAGGCGACGCTTGATATAGTATGCGGCATCACGAGCAAGCTGCCCGACACAGGACAGCCTGAAGTCGCGTTTGCGGGAAAGTCGAACGTAGGGAAATCTTCGCTTATAAACGCGCTGATGAACAGGAAAAGCCTTGCGCGTACAAGCGCGCAGCCGGGAAAGACGCAGACTATCAATTTTTATCATATAAATGATGAAATGTATTTAGTGGACCTTCCGGGGTACGGCTACGCGAAAGCAAGTATCGAGATAAAGGAAAAGTGGGGAAAAATGATAGAAAGATATCTATTTTCCTCAAAGAACCTTAAGGCGGTATTCCTGCTGATAGATATAAGGCACGAGCCGTCCGAGAACGACAAGCTGATGTACAGCTGGATAGCTTCGCAGGGGTTTGAGCCTGTAGTCATTGCGACCAAGCTCGATAAGATAAAGCGCAGCCAGCTGCAAAAACAGATATCGCTTGTAAGAAAATCTCTCGGTATCCCGGCGGAGTCAAAGCTCTATGCTTTTTCGGCGCAGACCAAGCAGGGACGCGACGAGATATGGGAAGAGATAGAAAGGCTTATCAATGTCGATAGTCAGAACTGAAAAACTGCATTATGATTATCTCAAATACCGCGAGGAATCGGAGGAGCCCGAGATAACGCATGCGCTCAAAGGGATAGACCTTGAGATAGAAGCGGGCATGTTTATCGCGGTAGCCGGAAATAACGGCTGCGGGAAATCCACTCTCGCAAGGCATATAGACGCGTTGCTTACGCCTACGGAGGGTTCTGTCTGGGTGTGCGGAATGGATACAAAAGATCAGGGCCATATATGGGATATAAGGCAGAGAGCCGGATTGGTGTTCCAGAATCCGGACAATCAGATAATAGCGTCGGTCGTCGAAGAGGATGCCGCGTTCGGGCCTGAAAATTTAGGCGTGCCGTCGGAGGAGATATGGAAAAGGGTCGACGAGGCTCTTGCTATGACCGGAATGACGGCGTACAGGAGCATGTCGCCGAACAGGCTGTCGGGCGGACAGAAGCAAAGGCTTGCGATATCCGGCGTAATGGCTATGAAGCCCGAATGCATTGTATTGGACGAGCCTACGGCAATGCTCGACCCTAAAGGGCGGCGTGAAGTTATATCGGCGCTCGGGGCATTAAACAAAGAGCAGGGCGTGACGGTGATACTTATCACGCATTATATGGACGAGATAGTAAACGCGGATAAGGTTTTCGTGATGGAAGACGGGCTTGTGCGCATGTCGGGAACGCCGCGTGAGATATTTGCAAGGACAGACGAGCTAAAGGCGATAGGCCTTGATATACCACAGGTAACGCTTCTCGCGCATGAGCTTGCGCTCGAGGGCGTAGAGGTAAAAGAGCCGGTATTGACGATAGACGAGTTGGTAGAACAGCTATGTTGATTAGATTGGAATCAGTTACATATACATATGATCCGAAAACCGTATATAAGTCTGACGCGGTAAAGAATATTTCATTGGAAATAGATAAAAACGAATATGCGGGCATAATCGGCCATACCGGAAGCGGAAAGTCTACGCTTGTTCAGCTTTTCAACGGACTAATGAAACCGTCGTCGGGACATGTTTTTTATGATGAAAAGGATATATGGGGCGAGGGATATGACAGAAGGGCGCTAAGGTCTCATGTCGGCCTTGTCTTTCAGTATCCGGAACATCAGTTTTTCGAGGCCACCGTCTTCGAGGACGTCTGCTTCGGACCGAAGAATTTAAAGCTTTCGGAAGAAGAAGTGAAGAACAGGGCGGTGCGCTCGCTTAAAGATACGGGAGTTCCGGAAAGCATTTTTTTCAAGTCGCCGTTTGAGATATCGGGAGGCTTAAAGAGACGTGTGGCGATAGCGGGCGTACTTGCGATGGAGCCGGAGGTGCTTATATTGGACGAGCCTGCGGCAGGACTTGACCCGAAGGGAAAACGTGAAATATTAGGGCTTATATCCGATTTACATAAAAAACGCGGGATAACCGTTATACTGGTATCGCACAGCATGGAGGACATAGCGGAATATACGGACAGGCTCATCGTGCTGAACAAGGGCGAAAAGGTTTTTGATGGCAGTACAAGAGAAGTGTTCCTTCATTATAAAGAACTCGAGAAGATGTCGCTTGCCGCTCCGCAGGTCACATATATAATGCACGCTCTTAAGGAAAAAGGGCTGGATACGGACGTTTCGGCAATAACTGTTGAAGAGGCGAAAAGGTCTGTGCTCGAGGCTTTGAGGAGGTGTTGCAGATGTTAAAGGACATTACGCTCGGACAATATTATCCGTCCGCGTCGGCGCTGCACGCGCTTGACCCGAGGACAAAGCTTGTCGGGACGCTCGTGTTTATGGTTTCGCTGTTTATCGTGAACAGCTTCGGCTATGCTTTATGCACGGCGTTTCTTATATGCATGATAATAGCGTCGCGCGTGCCGTTTTTATATATGGTAAAAGGGCTTAAGGCTATTTTTGTGCTGCTTGTATTCACGGCGGCGCTGAACCTTTTCCTTACGGCAGGGGAGCCGATATGGCAGTTCGGGATATTGAAAATATCAAAAGAAGGTCTTAACACGGCCGTTTCAATGGCCGTAAGGCTTGTATATCTCGTGCTTGGCGCGTCTTTAATGACGCTTACGACAACGCCGAATAAGCTGACAGATGGGCTTGAAAGCCTGCTTGGACCGCTTACGAAAATTAAAGTACCGGTGCATGAGATAGCGATGATGATGTCGATAGCGCTGAGGTTCATACCGATACTCACGGAAGAAACGGACAGGATAATGAAAGCGCAGATGGCAAGAGGCGCCGATTTTGAAAGCGGGAAGCTTATGCAGCGCATAAAGGCGCTTATACCGGTTCTTGTGCCTATGTTTGTTGCGGCCTTTAGGAGAGCGAACGACCTCGCGCTTGCGATGGAAGCGAGATGTTACCGCGGTGGAGCGGGCAGGACGCATATGAAGCCGCTTAAGTATACGCAAAGAGACATTGCCGCATACATAGTTATGTTTGCCTATCTCGGCGTCATTATTTTTTTGCGGGTCGTATTCGGATGGTAGCAGTGTCGTTTACACGACCGCATATGGCGTGAGAGGGATGCAGGCGGATCTTTTTCTAAAATAAACGGAGGCATATGAGAAGGATTTTTTTGGAAATTGCATATGACGGGACGAATTACTGCGGATGGCAGGTCCAGAACAACGCTCTTTCCGTTCAGGAGGTGCTGGACCGCACATTGAGCGAATGGCTGCAGGAGGATATACATACGATCGGCGCGAGCAGAACAGACGCAGGAGTGCATGCGCTTGGGAATGTCGCTGTTTTTGATACGGAAACGCTTATACCGGGCGACAAGTATGCGTTCGGACTTAATTCTAGGCTTCCGGACGATATATGTATACAGCAGTCCTTTGAGGTTCCGCCGGAGTTTCATCCGAGGTTTACCGAGACAGTAAAAACATATGAGTATAAGATACTGAACAGGAAATTTCCCGATCCGACAAGAAGACGCGACAGTCTTTTCTATTACGGAAGGCTCGATCATGAAGCGATGAACGAGGCCGCTTCGTATCTGGCGGGGCCGCACGATTTTAAAAGTTTCTGCGCCGCAGGTCACGACGCTAAAACCACCGTAAGGACGATATATTCGGCTTTTGTTGAAAAAGACGGCGATATGATCAGACTTGAGATAACCGGAAACGGATTCCTTTACAATATGGTGCGGATAATCGCGGGTACTCTTATAGAGATAGGTAAAGGGGCGTTGAAGCCGGACGATATGAAAAGGATAATACAGGCAAAGGACCGCGAGGCGGCAGGCCCTACGGCTCCGGCACACGGACTGACGCTTGTAGGGATAGAATATCCCGAATGGGAAGGACTGTAGGAATTTGGATCGAACTGCGTACCATTGTACAGGAGGCGAAAATGAAATTACTTTTTATAAGACACGGAGAACCCGATTATACGATAGATTCACTTACGGAAAAGGGATGGAAGGAAGCAGAGTTTCTTTCCGAAAGACTTGCCAAAATGGATATAAAAGAATTCTTTGTCTCTCCGCTGGGCAGGGCAAAGGATACGGCTAAGGCAACGCTGAAAAAAACAGGAAGAACGGCAAAGGAATATGAGTGGCTGCGCGAGTTTAATATTGGTATATTAAGGCCTGACAAGGACTGTCGGAGCAACGTTACATGGGACTGGATGCCGAAGGACTGGACAGAGGAAGAGAACTTTTACAGATATGACAGATGGTGTGATAATCCTGTAATGCGTGAGGGAAATGTGAAAAAGGCGTATGATCACGTTACAGAAGAGTTCGACAAGCTTCTTTCTTCGCTGGGATATATAAGGGATAAGCATTTTTACAGGGCAGTACGTCCAAACGAAGATACATATGTGTTTTTCTGCCATTTCGGACTTACATGCGTGCTTCTCAGCCATCTGCTCGGTGTCTCTCCGATGGTGCTATGGCACGGCACGATATCGGCGACATCTTCGGTAACTGCTGTTGTAACGGAGGAAAGGCAGAAGGGCATAGCATCATTCCGCATGGCGGCGTTCGGAGACACATCGCATCTTTATGTCAAGAACGAGGAACCTTCGTTCGCAGGCAGATTCTGCGAAGTGTTTGATGTATAAAAGTGTATTTTAATGAATTATAATAAAATGCGGCCGGTAAAAAATAAAAATTTCGTGAAATTTTTGTGATTAAATTCTGCTGTTTTTCTTGACAAAAATTATTTCATATTGTACACTTTTCAAGCATGGTCGATTGGTCAAGCGGTTAAGACGCCGCCCTCTCACGGCGGAAACAGGGGTTCGATTCCCCTATCGACTGCTGAACAGAGCCAGAAAGCTTTCCAAAAGTTTTCTGGCTTTTTCGTATGTCCGCACTCTTGTTTTCTGAGTATTGTTTT
>DVOP01000158.1 GCA_018713465.1 Candidatus Alectryocaccobium stercorigallinarum
AACTTGTTTTATATGTTTTGTCAATATCAAAAAATTGCTCACTTGTCTAAAGATATTTGCTTAATAAAAGTATTGCGAATATAATACGCAAAATGTATACTTGATATATGTTTTTGATATAATCAGACCTGTTTTAACTATACAGCTGAAATTTTGCAAAAAAAATACCCTCTTCTATCGAGGGGATACCTGACGGCCTTACGACTTCGGGCGGCGGGTAACGCCTTGCATCACCCGCATATATTCCGAGTCATTAATGGCCTCCAAAATCAAGGTTGGTACATATATTATAAAATATATGCACAAAAGGTAAAAGTTAGGGTAAGGTTAAGTTTTATGGTATGATTATATTCCTTAATATGCCATCTGTAAAATATATAGTTTATATAATTAATATACGAAATTGATATAAGAGGTGCAGACATGAATATAAATTACGAGTATTACAGGGCTTTTTATTATGCCGCCAAATACAAAAGCTTTACAAAGGCCGCAAACGTCCTCTTCCAGAACCAGCCGAACATCACGCGCGTAATAAACAAACTCGAAGACGCTTTCGGCTGCAAGCTTTTCCTTCGCACGCATAAGGGCGTTACCCTTACCCCTGAAGGCGAGCAGCTCTTCGCGCGCGTTGAGGTAGCCCACAAGCTGTTTCAAAAGGCCGAGAACGAAATAATGCGCCAGTCAAATCTCGAATACGGCAGCATTACGATAGGCGCCAACGAAACGGCTATAGCTGTACTTCTGCTGGAAAAGCTCAGGTCGTTCAGAAAGATCTATCCTAACATAAGGATAAATATAACCGACCAATCGACGCCTCAGGTAATAGACTCGCTTGACAGGGGCGTTATAGATTTCGCTGTAGCTACGACTCCGGCAAACATCACGAAGAACATGAAAATAACCGAGCTTGCCCGTATCCAAAACGTGATGATAGGCGGACCGGCCTTTAAGCACCTTTCTTCAAAGCGCCAACATCTTGCCGACCTGACACAGTATCCTCTTGTAATGCTTGAGCGTCACACGATGTCATACGCGTTTTATAACCAGTTTTTCCTTAATAACGGCATTTCAATGCACGTCGACACCGAAACAACGACCATCAACCAGGTCCTCCCAATGGTCAAATACGACCTCGGCCTTGGTTTCCTTCCCGAACCGTTCGTAAGGCCTGACGTCGCAAAAGGAGAAGTCTTTGAAATACCGCTGTATGAAGACATTCCTACAAGAGGTATAGTGCTTATACAGGATACGAGAAAGCCCGAAAGCACGGCTTCGCACGCGCTTATCAACGACCTTTTGACATACATTCCGGAGGATATAAATGAATGATGGGACAGAATATTTTTTCAGAGCTTTTATCGGTTTTAAAAGAAAAAAAACTTACGCTCTCCACCGCCGAATCTCTCACCGGAGGCATGCTCGCCTCATCGATAGTCGACATATCCGGCGCTTCAAAAAGCTTTAAAGAGGGCTTTGTAACATACTGCGACGAAGCGAAGATAAGGACTCTCGGCGTTTCGCCAGATACAATAAAAAAGCACGGCGCGATCTCCGAAGAAACCGCCCGTGAAATGGCCGAAGGCGCGGCAAAAAGCTCCGGCTGCGATATCGCTGTCTCCACGACCGGAAACGCCGGTCCGGACTGCGACGAAGGCAAAGAAGCCGGTCTTGTCTATATAGGGATATATGCATACGGCGCTGCCGAAGCCTTTGAATTCCATTTTAAAGGCGGCCGCGAGTCCGTCAGGAAACAGACCGTCGCCGCCGCCGCAAAATTACTTCTCGATAAGCTCTTATAAAACAAAATATATTTTTTATCTGCAGGCTTCTTTTATAATTTCGACCGCTTTTGCGAGCAGCCCGTCCGGGATATTGAGCGCCGGAAGAAGCCTAACTTTATCTTTTGCCGTAAGACAGAGTACTCCTTTTTCAATGCACTTGTTCACGACTTCGCCTGCCGGTTTAACGGTCTTTATGCCTATCATCAGTCCTATTCCGGCAACGCTTTCTACGCCTGCCGCTCCCTGAAGCTCATTAAATATATACTCGCTTTTTCTCTTTACGTCTTCGAGCAGCTTATCGTCTATTCTTTCTATTATGCTAACCGCGCCCGCGCAGCTTACCGGATTTCCTCCAAATGTAGAACCGTGGTCGCCGGGCTTGAACACGTCTTTTACTTTTTCTCCAAGCAGGCACGCTCCGAGCGGAAGCCCTCCGCCAACGCCCTTGGCGGTAGAAACCACATCAGGCATGACATCGTAATTCATATACGCGTACATTTTGCCCGTCCTGCCGTTTCCTGTCTGTACTTCGTCCACCATGAAGATAATATCTTCCTCCTGACAAAGCTTTGCTATACCCTGGACAAAGGCTTTATCCATAACATTTACTCCGCCCTCGCCCTGAATACACTCTATAAGGATACCTGCCGTCTTGTTTTCATGCGCAAGCTTTCGTACGCTTTCGATATCGTTCGGCTCTGCGTACACGAATCCCGGCGTCAAAGGCTGGAATAATTCATGATAATGCTCCTGTCCTGTAGCCGCAAGAGTCGTAAGCGTCCTCCCGTGAAAGCTGTTTTTTAACGTTATTATCGTATTATATTCCTCGCCTTTTTTCTCTGCCGCGTATTTCCTTGCGGCTTTGATCGCGCATTCGTTTGCCTCGGCTCCGGAATTGCCGTAAAAAACTTTTTTCATTCCTGACTTTTCACACAGAAGCTCGGCTAACCTTACGCACGGGTCAGTATAATACAGGTTCGACGTATGCTGGACTTTACCAAGCTGCTCTATTACCGCGTCTTTCCATTTATCGTCCGCTATACCGAAAATCGTTACTCCGATACCGGAACCCATATCTATATATTCTTTTCCCGAATCGTCTTTAAGCACGGAGCCTTTTCCGCTCACGATATCTATAGGAAAGCGGGCGTATGTGTTCGCAATATATTTTTTATCTGTTTCCTGAAGCTTTGTCATCTTTGTCTCCTTTTACAAGCGTGCCGACGCCTTCGTCGGTAAGCAGCTCCATGATTATGGCGTGCGGTATCATTCCGTTTATGATAACGACTTTCCTCGTTCCCGTTTCGATAGCTTTTATACAGCAGTCTACTTTAGGTATCATTCCGCCTGAAATTATGCCCTTTGCTTTAAGCTCTCCGGCCTCCGATACGGTGATATCCGTGATAAGCGACGACGGATCGTCGCTCCTTTCAAGAATGCCGTTTACATTCGTCATAAGTATAAGCCTTTTAGCTTTGAGCGCTCCTGCTATATACGCCGCGGCAGTATCGCCATTTATGTTATAGGCGTTGCTCTCCTGGTCGCAGCCGATAGTTGAAACGACCGGTATATAGCCTTTTTCAAGCAGGTCTTTTACCGGAGCGATATTTATATTGGTTATTTCTCCGACATAGCCGAGCCTTTCGTCCTTTACCTTAGCTTCGATAAGACGCCCGTCCATTCCGGAGATCCCCATCGCTTTTCCGCCCTGCGCCTCAAGCATGTTTACAAGCGTTTTATTTACTTTTCCGGCAAGGACCATCTGCGCTATGTCCATCGTCTCCTTATCGGTGACCCTGAGCCCGTCTATGAACTTCGGCTCCTTTCCGAACTGCTCCATCGCTTTGGTTATTTCAGGCCCTCCGCCATGCACGAGCACGACCTTTACGCCTATGAGCCACAAAAGTACGATATCGCGCATCATTCTCTGTTTAGACTCCTCGGAATCCATCGCGTTGCCGCCGTATTTTATAACGACAGTCTTTCCTACATATCTTTTAATATAAGGAAGCGCCTGAATAAGCACCTCCGCCCTTAACGGATTTGTAAGTTCTTCGTTTCGAAATTTCATTGTTTTCTCCTCATCAGGTGCGGTAGTCGCCGTTTATCTTTACATAGTCGTATGTAAGATCGCAGCCCCACGCCTTTGCTTCCTCATTTCCGCTGTTCAGGTTTACGAGTATGTCTATTTCCTTTTCAAGCAGTATCTCTTTTGCCTTTTCTTCCGAAAATTCTATGCCCGCTCCGTTTTTGCAGACGTCAACGGTTCCTTTTGCCGACCTGAAGGACACGTCTATTTTATGAACGTCCACATCTGCTCCCGAATAGCCTATAGCGCAAAGCACGCGTCCCCAGTTCGCGTCGGCTCCGAACATTGCGGCCTTTGTAAGAGAAGAACATATAACGCTCTTCGCGATCGTTTTTGCCGTATCAATATCTGCAGCGCCTGAAACCGCGCATTCCAGAAGCTTTGTAGCTCCCTCGCCGTCGCCCGCTATCATTCTGCACAGGCTCATATTCAGCGTATTGAGCGCTTTCATAAACTGCGCGAAATCAGCGTCGTCCTTTGTTATTTCTTTATTTCCGGCAAGCCCGTTCGCGAGCACGACTACCATATCGTTTGTAGAAGTATCGCCGTCCACGCTTACCATATTAAATGTATTAGCGATATCGCTGCTGAGCGCTTTACGCAGCATTTCAGAAGATATGGCCACGTCCGAAGTAATAAAAACGAGCATTGTCGCCATATTCGGGTGTATCATTCCGCTGCCCTTTGCCATTCCGCCTATCCTGCATGTTTTTCCGCCAAGCTCAAATTCTATTGCAACCTGCTTTTTCGCAAGATCTGTAGTAAGGATAGCTTCCGCCGCGTCCTCGGCGCCGTCGTATGAAAGCTCTTTTTTAAGATCTTTTATTCCCTCTGCTATAGGAGCTATATCCAGAGGCTGACCTATAACGCCTGTCGAAGCTACTACGACGTCGTCCTTTGAAATGCCGAAATCAGCCTCCACGAGCGCGCTCATCTGCTCGGCTATCTCTATGCCGTTAGCGTTGCATGTATTCGCGTTTCCGCTGTTGCATATAATAGCCTGCGCTTTTCCGTCAGAAATATGCTTTTTTGTCACGTCAAGCGGCGCGCCCTTTACGAGGTTAGTCGTATATACCGCCGCCGCATTTGCCTTAACATCGCTCACTACGAGCGCAAGGTCTTTCTTTATGTGATTTTTACGTATCCCGCAGTGAACTCCTGCTGCTTTATATCCTTTAGCGGCGCACACGCCGCCGTTTATTATCTTCATATATATCTCCGTTCCGCCTCAAGGCAAATATTATAAAACCAGTTCTTCTGTCTCGTCTGTTCCTAAAAGAATATTCATATTCTGTATGGCCGCGCCGGAAGCGCCTTTTCCGAGATTATCGAATCTCGCCGTCAATATCACTCTGTCATCGTTTCCGTTTACGCTTATCTGCATATCGTCTCTTCCCGAAAAGGCCGCTGCCGAGAGAAATCCCTCTTCGTCCACGTTCTCGTCGAAATGAACTATCTTTCCCTTATAAAAAGAGCCGTATATCTCTTCTATATCTCTTATAGTTCCCTTCATATCCTTTTTAAACAGCGATACCGTCACTTCCATACCGCTGTAAAAGTCCGCGACTATCGGACAGAAAACAGGCGCGTTCTTAAGACCCGGAACATACATCATTTCTTTTAAATGCTTATGCTGCTGGGTTATCCCGTACTGTCTCGGCGCTTTAAGCAGCTTTGAACGCTCAGGCGATTCATATTCGGCGATCATCTTCTTACCGCCGCCGCTATAGCCCGTTATAGAAAAGCATGTAAGCGATATATCATCTTTTATAAATCCTGCTTTCACGAGCGGCGCTGTAAGCGCTACGAATCCGCTCGCATGACACCCCGGATTTGCTACCCGTTTGGAGGCCGATATTTTATCCGTCCCTATTATTTCCGGAAAGCCGTATGTCCAGTTCGGATCCGTCCTGTGAGCCGTTGAAGTATCAATGACCGCCGTATCCGTTTCCTCAAGCAGCCCGGCCGCTTCTTTCGCCGCCGCGTCGGGGAGGCACAAAAAAACTATATCCGCCTCTTTATACACTTCTTTTTTAGCGTCGGCGTCTTTTCGCAGCTCCTCCGGGATACTTATAATATCTATCTCTTTTCTTTCCGAAAGCCTGTCATAAATCTTAAGTCCGGTAGTTCCCGAACTTCCGTCTATAAAAACCTTAGTCATAAACTAATCTCCCAATTTTGACTATGCGCACCATTATAAACCCGTTTATGCATAATATCAAGTATATTCTTGAATAAATATTCGTATTTTTCGCGTTTTATGCATTTGATGTGAATAATATTCATTTTATGCCGGCTTTTATGCAAAATCCGCACTGAATAAAAAAACCTCAAATCCCTTTTTCCGGAATCTGAAGTTTCATAAAGTTATATATGTTGCGGAATGCGCCCTCAGGGACTCGAACCCTGGACAAATAGATTAAGAGTCTACTGCTCTACCAACTGAGCTAAGGGCGCTTTTCGAGCACGTTTGACATTATACTATTCTATATAAAAAAAAGCAATATCTAATTTAAAAATATATTACGCCCTGAAGTGAAAAGTTTATTTCCACTTTGGAGGAGGCAAAGTAGATTTTAGTCTTACACTTATTTCCACTTACACAATTGTTGCGTTTTGTCTTACACTCATATATACCTGACAGCCATTGGAAAGGCAGGTATTATATGAGCGCTACTAATTCTTTTTCACATTTAACCTTAGAAGAAAGACGCATTATCCTTACCGGCATTACCAATGGTTCTTCAAAGGCAGCCATAGCTCAAACAGTAGGTAAAGATAAATCTACCATAGGTAAAGAGATCAAACTTCACCGCACTCTTTCTCATAAATGCAAAATGCCTTTGGAATGCAACAATTACCGCAAATGTATATTTGGCAGGAAATGTACACTGAATTGCCCGGAGTATAGTCCTTTTAAGTGCTCACGCAGGGACAGGTCGCCTGGTGCTTGTAACGGCTGCTCTAACTGGTCCCATTGTCGCTTTAACAAGTATACTTATTCTCCTGAGGACGCACAGATGGACTATCGCACTGTTCTTGTGGATTCCAGGCAAGGCGTAAATCTTACTACTTCTGAAGCAAAGGACATTGCTGACGTTGTGGGTCCTCTTCTTAAGAAAGGACAATCACCCTATCAGATAATCACCAATCATCCTGAACTTGGTATTTCTGAAAAGACTCTTTACAATTACATCGAGGGCGATGTACTCCATGAGATTGCCGGAATTACGGTCATGGACTTACGCAGACAGGTTTCCCGTAAAATATCCAAAAAGAAATCAAAAGGATATAAAAAACGGACAGACAGAAAATATCTTAAAGGACGGACATACAAGGATTATAAGGTTTACCTGGAAGAAAATCCTGATGTGACCGTTGTCCAGATGGATACTATATATAATAACGAGACAAACGGACCTTTTGTCCAGACATTTAAATTTATCCGTACCGGTGTCCTTGTTGCCATATTTCATGATTCAAAAACTGCCGAATCCATGAAATCCGGAGTGGATTTATTAGAATCTATACTCAGTCCGGAACTCTTTAAAAAGTACGTACATATACTTTTAACAGACCGTGGAACCGAATTCTCAGCTGCCGATGCAATGGAAGTCAGTGTTGACGGCACAAGACGCACCAGGGTCTTCTATTGTGATCCTCTGCAGTCAGGACAAAAAGGTTCCCTCGAGAACAAACATATCGAATTGCGGTACATTTTTCCAAAAGATACAGACCTTAAAGCCCTCGGGCTTATCGATCAAGCCGCACTTAACATTGCGGTCAGCCATATAGATTCTGTTCCGTTGGAAAAGTTCGGTGGAAAAAGCCCTCTTGATGTGGCTGATTTTATGTATCATGATCTTTACAAGAAACTGGATGCCTTCGGTATCCATAAAATAGAGAAAGATAAGGTTGTTTTAAAACCTTACCTTCTCAAAAAATAATCTTTTACAGATGGCTGTCAGGATGAATTTCATATTTATTTTCTAAAGTGGAATTTAGTCCTACACCCACAAAATGTTCGCCTAAAGACCGCTTGTTTGCCATGCCATAAAGCATACCAGAATTACAAAACTCCTGCATCTGTTATATTTAGTGTAACACTAAATACAACTAAATGGTAAGAAAAAAGTAGCATTTATGCCATTCTGTAAGAGTAAATGCTACTTTAATAAATCGAATTTTCAAAGTGGAAATAAACTTTTCACTTCAGCAAATATATTACGCGCTTTGGATTGTTGACTTTTTTTCGCTATGCTATACTTCTTTTATAAACAAGTTCAAGGGGACACAAAGTATGGAGGATCACAGACTTATTCCGGGAACCGTGCTTGACGGGCGCTACCAGATACACGATACGCTCGGTGAAGGCGGCTTCGGAATTACATATCTGGCTGAGAATCTCAGTATCCATATTAATACGGCCGTTAAGGAGTTCTTTTGGCGCGGGCATGTAAGAAGAAAAGCTTCTGATCATCTTGATCTTTTGGTCATAAACGAAAACGATATACAAGATTACGATGAGCTGAAGAAAAAATTCATGCGCGAAGCCAGACTTCTGCGCGATTTTGAAAACGAGCCGGGCGTTGTGCGCGTGCTTGACTACTTTGAAGCCAACAACACGGCTTATCTTGTAATGGAATACCTTAACGGAATGACATTCCGCCGCTATATAAACCAAAACGGCGCTTTTGCCGCCGAAGATCTTTTACGCCGTATGCTTCCTCTGATGGAAAGTCTGTACCATATACATCAAGCAGGAATAATACACCGCGATATAAGCCCCGATAATATAATGGTAATGGAGGACGGCAGCCTCAAGCTGCTTGATTTCGGAGCGGCAAGGAATTATAAGTCCGCGGCAGGCGAAGGATATACGACTATCGCGAGAGAAAATTACGCCCCGCCCGAGCAGTTTGACCGGAACGGCAAACAGGGACCGTGGACAGATATTTACGCGCTCTGCGCTACTATATATGAAGGGATAACGGGATCGTCTCCGGAAAGCGCCGTCCAGAGAATGTTTCTGGACGAGCTTAAAAAGCCTTCCCGGATCGGCGTAAATATCGAACCGTCTTATGAAAAGATAATTATGAAGGGGCTGGCAATGCAGCCGGAAAACCGCTATTTGGATATTGAAGAGATGAAAAACGCGGTTGAAGCGGCCTTGCCTCTTATCGTGCAGCACGATCCCAGGAGCCTCAGAATAAAAGCAGCGGTTCTGACCGCGGCATGCCTTGCGGGACTTTTTATCGGGATATTTGCCTACCGTGAATATGACAGGACGCACAAATTCAGAAATATCGAAACCGAAACGTTCAGACTTACGGCCGGTGAAGAAATGAGCGCTGAAGAATTTGACGAAGCGAACGCTGTACTCGAAAAAAGAATAATCGAATTTGCCGGAGAAGATAATTATATCCTAAAAAGCGAAGACGGTTCCGTTACCGTTACTCTTCCGCTTTCGGAATTTGAAGACCGCGAGATAGCTTCTGTAATAGAAGAAAACTTCATATATATCGATCCGGAAAATCCGTTTGAATATGAATATGAGATACAGGCCGTATGGGAAAATCCAGCGGGTTCGCTCACTGCGGGAGAAAATCAATGTATGCCCGAAGAAATAGAGGGCGTTGCTGTAACGCAGATTTATTCAGGTCTGTATGATTCCGCGATATCACAGATGACTAAAGGCGAACGTAGCAATCTGCTTACCGATCTTAAGGTTCGGCTGGACAGTCTAGGTACGCCGTATTCGATTGGGCTTTTATATGGAAACGATTCGAAAATAGTAATAAAAATAGCCGCCGACAGAATGGGCGGGATAATCAGGTCGTCGCTCGGACAAAATGCGCTTGCGTATATCAGAGGAAAATGGAATTATGATTCGGTTCCCGTTTCACGCAACTTGTACGCCGAAGACGGCGCGAAGGTCCTTTCGATCGAAGGCGACGAAGCCTCAGGCTATAAGCTCATATGCCGCCTTTCCGTCGGAAGTGACATTGAAAAATTAAACGACGTCGTACAGCACGCTGTAAGCAGCGGCGAAGACGAGCTTTATCTTGATATTGATTTCAAAGATTATATCGCCGGAGCGCCTCTTTACGGCGATGTTGCCGACGGAACTCTTGAATTTACGGATATCCTGGTTGAAAACAGTGATATAAACAATGAAAAGCAGAAGATATTTCTGGAATATTTCTGCACTTTAGTCAACGATACGAATATGCCGCAGTCTCTCTATCCCGCCGAACAAATGCTGCAAAATGAAAACGGCGATATCCTGTATGACGCCGATCCGTCCGAATATTATGGTTTGGACATAAAGAAATCTCCTCAAGAAACGGCTTTTAACGAATTGACAGGGCAGATGGAAAAAGACGGCTGGAACGTCCAAAGAGCAGACGGCATGACCGCCTGGATAGGGTTCGGCCTTGAAGCCGGCGACGATCTTATAAAAAAGGGATTTAAGACGGCGGCGGAGCTTATAGAACGGTACGATCTTTCCGAAAGCGCGGCTCAGTTTTATCTGTGCTTTACCGACGAGCAGGGCGAGGAGCGCTGCCGCATAATACTCGCCGATTCCGGGACCGAACGAAAAATGTCGGCCGTGCTCGTTATGAGAGGCGAAACCATAGAACCGTATTTTGACGAGGCGGAAACGGCATGGAGGGAAATCTCATTAGGAAAAAACATAATAAAGGAAGAACCGGATATGACTGCGGAACTTAACTGATAAGCTTAAGGAGAAATATATTATGGCAAAGGACAGACATAAAATATTCGAAGAAATGATGCAGGGGATACTGTCAGGCGCTCTTTTAGACCAGACGCTTGAAGACTGCATGTCGTTTCAGCCGGAAGTAATAAAAAGCATTTCCGTCCGCTACCGCATCATCGCATTGGGCTTCATAAAGCATATGTCTCTCGATGAACTGAACGAAAAGCTGACAGAACAGGGCTGCCCGAAGCTTTATTCAAGGAATTTCTGGGAAGCCACCCTGATATACGCTTTTCTCAACTCGCTTTCATGGCAGGAATGGAAGCATGTGCTTGAAGAATGCAGAAACATATACAGCTCTGAATGCGGCGGGAAATACTTTCAGAATAAAAAGATCACATACGGAGAACTCGAACGCTATGTAACGGAAAATTCTGTTCAGGAAGGACAATACATGGGAACGGCAATGCTTACCCGCAAGATTGAAAAAGGGCTTGAAGACGCTTCCGGAATAGAGGGACTTAAAAACTTTTTGAACGCGAATATCCGTTCATTCAGTGCGGTACGCGAAAAATCGCGCTACTATTTCTGCAAATATCTGTATTATTATCTTAACCGCAGGATAGAAAATTATTTTAAAGCATGTAAAAAAGGAACCGATACCGAACAGGCTCTGTGCGATCTTTTAGCGCTGAAGGTCGTTACCGCGCTTCGCAGAAAAAAGACCCTTCCCGAAAATGAAAAACGTAAACTTATCCATGAATCGGCTATTTCCTGCGGCGAGCTTTTCGATGAATTCAATTATTTCTATTTCGAATACGTTTCAATAGACTGGATAGAAATACTTATGGAATATTACGGCGAAGCGTCTTTCGTGCCTCCCGCCCAGAAAAAACGTCTTGCGGAAGTGTTCCGCAAAGGCAGACCGGACTGGAAAAAGCTTGACGACGATTCGGTGATACAGGCAAAAATAGACGAGCTCAACGATAAAGAAGAAAAGCTTCAGGAGATATACGCTAAAGACAGCAAAACCAAAGGCTACGGAAAAAACCGTTCCGGCGAACTTGCAGTCTATAAATATATCCAGGGCTCGCTTGATCTTGACCGGACAACGCTAATATGCTTCCTGCTGTTCTTTGCCAGCGACGCGGATATGCCTGAGGAACACCGGCTTACTTCTGAAAGACTTAACCACATACTTCTCCAGTGCGGATTCTCGTCCCTTCAGGGCAACAGCGATTTCGACGGTTTCGTAGACGAATTTCTCAACAGTCCGTATCCCAAAGATCTTCTGATGGACGAAGTCGTATCATACGCCAAACAGCAGGAAAATTCTTTTCTTTACCATATTTACGGAAATTCTGTGAGCTACGAAGACGAAATTTTGAAAATAATGATATAAAAAACAAAATTACATATCGCCTGCGGTATCCTGTAATCAATAAAACAAATAAATCAAAACAAAACAGGAAAGGCAGGAAAAAGATATGAAAACAAGAGAACAGTGTATAACAGGAATCGTATCAGGCGGAGCGTTAGCAGGCATAATGGGGATATTCATGATGATAACATCTGAAACAAGAGCCGTTCCGGTAACAGACGTATACCTCAGGGGCGGCAGCTATACGGCAGTCATGTTCATGGAACTTATCCTTATGTTTATCGGCATAGTCGTTATGCTGAGCAACATAAGCGCCCTCGGAAAACTGAACAATACCCGGAACAACGGTCCTTACGCAAACAATAATACTCAGACAAGACAGAATACAAACAGACATGCAAATAATAATATAAACGGACAGACGACACGCGGCGCAAAAACCCCTACTTACACATACTGCTACTGCGGACAGTGTGGAAGAAAGCTCAGGCTTGAAAACGCAAAGGGCCGTGTTCAGGCTATATGCCCGATATGCGGACATAAAACCCTGATAAACTGCTGAATATTTAAAACAGGCTCATTAATAAAACAGTACCGGAACAATTAAAACCCCTGTTCCGGTACTGTTTTTTATTATTTAAAAGAATCGCTAAATTAGATTTATAAAAATTTTGCCACATCATCGACTGTTTTTCTTTTCGGCCTTTCAGGGTCGACAGCCGGATAACCTACAGATATTACCGCAACTACTATCTCATTCTCCGGAATGTCAAAAGTCTTTCGTATCGCTTCACCGTCCCTTATTCCCATTACAAGTGTTCCGAGTCCGAGCTCGGCCGCCTTTAATAAAAGATTCTCATTCTGAAGTCCAAGGTC